>DATBHW010000011.1 GCA_036557285.1 Ktedonobacterales bacterium | reverse complement strand
AACGCCTGCGTTCTACCGCTCCTCTGGCTTTTTCTCTCTGCTCCCGTCTTCCAACGCCATCCGGCGCCGATCATGAAGATCGGCATCTTGACTTCTTCAGTTGCCAGAGCTTACGATACGGCAATGATCGGAGGATTGAGGGAGAGGTCTTGCTGCCGCCGAAGGGCAGTCAGGCAAGACGCCTTGTTCGCTCTGTTTCTTTGGCTTACTAGGAGGATCATTTGTTTAACGATTTTGACCTGGCCGAGGTTCAACAGGCGAGCGCCCAGGATGGGGAATCAGCGGCGCCACATCCTGACGTTCCTGGTCCGGCAAGGGCTACCAATAACCGCATCCAGACTCGGCGCGCCGGTTCCAACCAGATCATTGGCCTGGTGCTAAGCGCCATCGTCATCTTCACACTTGGTTTTGCCGGGGGCTGGCTGGGACATACATCCCTAACCAGAGACCTGCTGCCACCCGCGAGCGCGCAGCAGTACGCGCCCCTGATCTGGCAGGCATGGAGCGACATTGACGCTTATTATGTCGACAAGAACGCTATCGATCACCAGAAAATGACGTATGCGGCCATTGAGGCGCTTGTCGCATCCCTTGGCGATACCGGCCATAGCCGCTTCCTGACGCCCGAAGAGGTGCAGCAAGAGCATCAGCAATTAAGCGGAAACTTTGTTGGCATCGGCGTATTTCTTCAGGCCGACCCTACCGGCCAATACTTCCAGATCAGCGCGACCATCCCTGACTCGCCTGCCGAGAAGGCTAGCCTGAAGCCGGGCGATGTGATTATCGCCGTCAATGGCAAGAGCGTGAAGGGTAATTCTCTAGATCAGCTACACGACCTGATTACCGGCCCCGAAGGTACTTCGCTGACTTTGACCATTCAGCGCCCAGGCCAGAACCAACCATTTGATGTCAAGCTAACGCGCGCGCAGATTCAAGAGCCGATTGTCACCTCCTATTATTTCCCTGAAAGCCATATCGCGCACATTATGATTATGCAGTTTGCCGATAACACGGACGCGCTGCTGCGCCAGGCTTTGACCAACCTCAAAAAACAGGGTATGCAGAAGATCATCCTTGATCTACGTGATAATCCCGGCGGTTATCTTGAACAGGCCATCGAAGTTGCCAGCGAGTTCATTCCAGCAGGCAATGGACGTAATGTGGTGCTGATCAAAAATAGCAATGGCAGCATCGAGCCAGAGCCTGTGCGGAGCGGCGGCCTTGCCACAGACCTTCCGCTCGTCGTGCTGGTCAATAACAATACCGCCAGCGCAGCCGAGATCGTCACCGGAGCCATCAAAGACAACCATCGAGGCATCATCATGGGTGAACACACCTTCGGCACCGGCACAGTCCTCAGAGAGATTCCCCTGCCCGGTGGATCGGCGTTATTGTTGGGCATTCAGGAGTTTCTTACCCCCAGCGGCAAGTTTATCCGTGAGGGCGGCATCCTGCCCGACACGCAGGTAGCTATGCCCAACGCCAGCACTCCCGAAAATACGCCGTTGATCGAAAAAGAGTCGAACCAGACAGCAGCGCAGGCGTTGCAAAGCAACGATACCCAGTTCATCGCCGCGTATCACTATCTGCAACAGCACTAGCCGTCAAGTCTGGCGGTCTTGATAAAAGAGGGTTCAGCCGTCACGCGCCGAACCCTCTTTTTAGCCAGTCGCCAATGACTTGATTCAATGTCTCCGGTTGATCGCGCATGATGTCATGACCAGCCCCAGGAACCATCCGCAGCGTCGCCTGGGGCAGATGCGCCCGCAGATACTCAGCGTATTTTGGCGGGGTCATCGTATCTTCTTCTCCACAGACAATCAAAGCGGGGAGGCTGATACGCCCCAATTCAGCCATCACATCAAAAGCATTGCACGCCGCCAGATCACGATAGAAGACGCCCTCAGCCAGCGGCGGCAGTATACCTTCAGGTGAAGTTGTTCGTTCCGGCGCACCCTCGGACTGACGCGCCAGGCCGCGCACCTGCAAAAGAGCGCCCATCTGGTCACGCCGAGCCGCCTCCAGCAGAGCAGGCAAGACCCGCAGCCGCGCGCCTGTGCCAATAAGCATCATCCCGGCCAATTCGTCGCCCCAGTCCAACGCCAGTTGCAGCGCAATGGCGCCACCCAGGGAATGCCCGGCCACGATGGGACGCTCCAGCCCCGCAGCCTGCATCTGCCTGCGCACGTCCAGCGCGTAATCACGAACGCTCATCTCACGCGGCCCCACGTCTCGCACCCGTGTCCCATGACCAGGCAAATCTATCGCCAGCGCCCGCTCTACGCCTATATAGGCTACTTGCCGCTGCCAGCAGCTAGCAGTATTACCTGAGCCATGTATAAAGACGATCCTGGGCGCCTCATCGGGAACGTTGCTCATGCTTTCTCCTCTCCAGTAGCAAACACTCGAATAGTGGCCTCAAAAAGCCTCTTCAGCTTATCCACTCACTTGCGAGGCAAATTATAGCATGGGCGCCTGGTTTGTTGTTTGGTTGACAAGCGCCCACCCATCTCCTATACTCAGCCTGTGGATAACTGATGCGTCGCTGAACCAACATTGATCTATCTGGCTGTTTAGATTGAATAGTACACCGTCCAAAAGGGCTTCTGACATGAACATGGCTTCTGACGCCCCGCAGATACCTTCTGGCCCCCTCTGCCCAGCATGCGGCGCATTCCTTGCTTCGCAGCGCGTGCGCTGCGAGCATTGTGGCGCGCTTATCCAGCAGGTTTCAGATGTCACAATAGAAGCAGCCGATGTCCCCCAGGAACTCCTTTTGCAGGAAACGTCGCCGTCCGCCAGCCGAAGCATCGGTTCGAGCAGGTCGGCCAGCCCTCATGACGGAGCCAGCGAAGTGGTTCCCCCTATTATCGAGACAGGCGCTGTCGCAACAACAGTAGCTGACGCTGATATAGTGCTGCCCGACGAGAGCGATACAGCGCCAATCGCCCCGGAGTGGCCGCTCTCGATTATCGAGGGGCCGGAGTCGCCATCCCCAGGGAAACGCCGCCCAGGATTCCAGAGCATTCCAGGCCCGACGCTGCTCAAATGGGGTCCACGAGTGATCGCCTTCGGAGGATCGGTTGCGCTGATCGTATTGTCTGCGACCACGCCCAGTTGGGGCAGCATCACCACACGCGATGGGATCACGCTGCTGGTCGCTGGCGCCTGCGCCGGTTGGCTCATCTGGCTCTTCCATCGGCTCTACCATCGTTGGACACGGCGGCGCTGGTCTATTCTTGCCGCCAGCCTTGCGCTGGTTGGTCTGCTGGGGGTGGCCCTTGCACCCGGCATCCACAGCATTCAGGGACACGCGCTGGAGAGTCAGGGGAACTATCAACGCGCGATTGAGGAGTATTCGGCCAGCGGCGAACACAGCCCAAACGGAGAGGATATTGCGCGGAGCTATCTGGAATGGGGACTGGGAGACTTAGCCAGCCAGAACTACGCGATGGCCGTCCAGCATCTGGGCACAGCCAGCGAAACCTACAGCGCCACGACGGCTGCCAGATCGGCTAGAGAACCGTTCGGCGCCGCGCTCTTGCAATGGGGCCGACAACTGGTCGCAGAACAACACTATCAGCAGGCGCTCCAGCAGTTCGAGCATCTGCGCACCCGCTATGCCGACACCAGGGCGGCGCAGCAAGCGCAAGATGAGCAGGACGAACCAGCCGCCTATTACTCCTGGGGGCAGCAGCTTCAAGCGACCCGGCAGTTTCAAGACGCGCTCACCCAATTCCAGACCATCAGCAAGCGTTTCCCCAATAGCTCCTACACAACGCTGGCCTATAATGCGGCAGCCAGCGATTTGTATGCCTGGGGGCAGGCGCTAACTCAGCAGGCCAGCTACGCCCAGGCCATCACTACGTATCAGCAGATCATTGACCAGTATGGCAACACGCCAGCGGCTCAGCAAGCGCAGGAGACTCTCAACGCGCCGCAGGCGGTGAAAGGGCGGCTGATCTTTGCCAGCGGCCCCCCCGACGCACGGGTGATTATCCGTCTCTCCAGTAGCTGGACCACCGGCCCGGATGGCTATACGCAAGGCGGCTTCGTTTACGAAGTGCGCACCGACGCCAACGGCTTGTTTACTTTCCCCAGCGTGGCCCTGGGCAGGTATCTGATTGACTGGCAGCAAGGCTCCTCATTCACCACACTGCTCCATGAGGGTACCTATAACCCTGTCTACATCGCTGACGTTGAGCCGCTGCGAGGGATTGACCTGGGCGACGTACAGGTAGAAGGGTAAACAGCCGCCAACGCGAGACGTGTAGCGAGAAGTAAGAGATGGCGCGGCCCTTGGCACATGGTCTGCTACAGGATATAATGCGATAAGAGCCATCTCGCCTGAGATCAGACATATCCAGGCAGAAATAGGCCGCAGCAATGGCGCTGCAAAAACACACCACTCCGAACTGGCGTAGAGTCGAGGAGGACACGCTATGTTAAGAGGTACGCTGCTGTATCTCGCCAACCGGGGCAGTATCCGCCACTTTGTCACCGACAACCATCTGGCCCGGCGCAGCGCCCGGCGCTTCGTCGCCGGGGAAACCCTGGAAGAAGCTCTCCAGGCAACCCGGTCACTCAACCAGCGCGGCTTCAGCGTCTCGCTCGATCACCTGGGAGAAAACGTCAGCGACGCTGGCGAGGCTTGCAGCGCCGCCAATGACTATATCGCAATTCTGGACGCCATCAAACAAGCCAGTCTGGATGCCAATATCTCGATTAAACTCACCGCCCTGGGCCTGGATATTGAGGCCGCCCTGTGTGAAGAGAACGTGCGTCGTATCCTTGATCGCGCCAAAAGCTATCATATCTTCGTTCGCGTTGATATGGAGGGCGCAGCCTACACCGCGCGCACCCTGGAACTGGTCGCCAAGCTGCGCCAGGATTACGAAGAGGTAGGCGCCGTCATTCAGAGCTACCTTTACCGCAGCGCGAAGGACATCGAGAACCTGATTGCCAGCCAGACGCGCGTGCGGCTGGTGAAGGGCGCCTATAAGGAGCCGCCAGAGATTGCCTATCCCCACAAGGCGGATGTAGACCGCAACTACGAGCACCTACTGCGCCTGCTGCTGGCGCATGGCAATTATCCGGCTATCGCCACACACGACCCGCGCATGATTCAGGCAGCCAGAGCGTTTGCCGCCGCCAATGACATCGCCAAAACACGCTTCGAGTTCCAAATGCTCTATGGCATCCGGCGCGACCTTCAGAAGCAATTAGTCAACGACGGCTACAACCTGCGCATCTACGTTCCCTACGGGACTCAATGGTACCCCTATCTCACACGCAGAATGGCCGAGCGCCCGGCCAATTTATTCTTCGTAATCAGCAATGCGATGCGCGGCTAAGAAGACGGTCTGCTGCGCTCAGTAGCCATTAGCCGATCTGGCATCTTCAATCGAGCGGCTGGCGGCCCTGAAAGCCAGTTGTGGTTTCATGCCACCAGTGAATCCCTTCTTCGCCAAGCCGCCAGCAGAGCAAGATTTCACGGCCATCGCGCAGCGTTGGAAAATCAATCAGCCCCATCGCCGGGTCTTTCAACTGGCAGCCGAAAGCGTAAATGCGGCGAATCAGGCGATTCACCTCCTCCAGCAGCGTCGCATACTGGCGATTGAGCTGCTCTAGCCGCTCATGCAGGCCATGCCCATTGCCCCGCATACGCTGCCGGAGGGTTTCCAAATCCTGCCGCAGCGGCAGCAGCGCGCCATGTCGCTGCTGTAAATCGAGCAACAGCGGCGTAATCTGTGGTAACAGAGCCTCTGCCTCTTCACGGGTGAAATGCTTCGCCATTGGCCCAATCCTCTACCCCCTGGCGACAGCACAAACCGCCGATGTACCAGGGCCGGTGTGCGTGCCAACCACAGGGCCAAGCCGATAATACTCTATTGGACCGGAATAGACTGTTCGGATCGCCGTTGTCAACTGCTGCCCAATCGCTTCATCCGATTCAGCAATACCCACAGTCTCAATCGGCCCCAGCTTTTCCAACAACTGAGCGATACGCTCATGCGCTCTGGAACGAGTGCGTACATTCTCCAGCGGCAGCACTGCCCCATCCTTGACGGTCAGCATCGGCTTAACGTTCAGGAGTGTGCCAAGCAACTGCCGCGCCTTGCCAATACGCCCGCCGCGCTGCAAAAACTCCAGCGTATCCAGTACCGCGTAAATGTGCATGCGTGAGAGCATATCCTCGGCAATCGCTTTGCACTCAGCCAGGCTTTTGCCTTCACGCGCCGCCCGCGCCGCCGCCCTGACAGGGATACCAATGCCTCCGCTGACCGAACGGGAATCCACCACCTCAATAGGCACAGGCTGGGCTTTAAGCGCCTCCGCCCCAAGGATCGCTGAATTATACGTGGCGCTGAGGGTTGATGAGAGCTGTACCGAAAGGATACCATCGGCGCCATCGCGTATCAACTGCCGGTATGTCTCTTCAAACAGGCCGGAGGGAGGGGCCGCCGTCGTTGGGGTCACTTTCGAGGTTGCCAGCTTCGAGAAAAACTCGGCGCTCTCCAGATCAACCCCATCACGATAGACTTCCTCACCAAATTGCACCGTGAGCGGAACCACACAAATGCCCAGTTCTTGTGCCTGATCTTTGGAAAGATCAGCCGTACTATCAGTCACAACACGGACGGCCACAGGTTGTACCTCCCAAATCAAAAGTTGAGCGGTCGTTATTCCGCTGAGAGAATATAGGCGTAGTAGGGCTGGCCTCCGCTGAGGACTTCGATCTCTTGAGCAGGATACCAGGATTTGATCTGCCGGGCGGTTGCATCTGCCTGTTCTGAGGTAATCTCCTCGCCATAATAGAGCGTGAAGATTTCGTACTGCTCGGCCTTCATGCGCTGGAGGGTATCTCGGATAACGGCCAGCATCTCGGTATCGGCTACAACCAGATGCCCATTGAGCAGGCCAATAATATCCCCTTCCTGCACATGCAGCCCATTGATCTGCACTGTGCGCACCGCCGTAGTGATCTCGGCTGTCTGCACACGCTTGGCAGCGCCGTCCATCGTCGCGCAGATGGTATTGAAATCTGCCTCGTAGTTAAACGCCAGCAGCGCCGAGACCCCTTCAGGCATCGTATCGGTGGGTACGACATGCACTTCTTTCTCTGTCAGGTCGGGTACCTGGCGCGCACTCAAGATCACATTGCCATTGTTGGGGAGCAAAATAACTTTTGGCGAAGCTACTTGCTCAACCGCTGCCAACAGTTCTTGAGTGCTGGGATTCATCGTCTGCCCGCCTGGAACAATCGCCCCAACCCCCAGGCTCTCAAAAAGCTTCACCCAGCCCTCGCCAGCCGCCACCACTACGGTGGCAATCTCTCCCAACTCACGCCCGACGCCCTCTGCATCGGCAGCGCCCGTCGCCTGCCCATCTTCCCCTGCATGCTCAGCCTTGCTCTCTGCCTCATAGCGCAAACTTTGTTCTTGAAGATTCTCGATATTAATATCCATCAGGCTGCCCAGGCCCACACCATAATCCAGAATCTTGCCAGGGGTCAGTGTATGAGTATGAACCTTGAGTAGTTTTGCATCGCCTGCCACGACGGTAGAGACGCCCCCCATCCTGGTAATGGTATTGCGGATGTCCTCGACGTTCAGGTTCTGACCGCGCAGCAGAAAGACCACCTCATAGCCAAACTCTTCTTCAACCGAGACACGCCCTTTTTTCACTTCTGTTTGCTGCTTTGGCGCTTCGGCCACGATGGCTTGAATCGCCTCGCCGCGCGTAGAACGCCACATGCCCTCCAGCAGCATAGCCAGTCCTTGCCCGCCAGCATCAACTACTCCCGCCTGCTTCAGTGTAGGCAGAAGATCAGGCGTTTTTGCCACCGCTTGGCGGGCAGCAGTTACAATCTCTTGCATCTGAACGACAATATCTTCTCCCTGTCCCGCGCCATGCTGCGCCGCCTCGGCCACCTCACGAATCACAGTCAAGATCGTTCCCTCCACGGGCCGAATGACGGCGCGATAGGCAAGTTTTGACGCTTCTTGAAACGCGCCAGCCAGATCATGCGCGGTAAAGGTGTTCTTTTTATCCAGCCCCTGCGCCAGCCCGCGCAGGATTTGCGACAGGATGACGCCAGAATTGCCGCGCGCGCCCATCAAGGCGCCACGCGCCAGTTTTTCAGCAATCACCGCTGCCGAGCTATCGTTTGCTTCGGCAATCTCTTTGACCGCTGCGCGCATCGTTGCCGACATATTAGTCCCTGTGTCCCCATCAGGGACCGGGAAGACATTCAGCGCGTTAATGATCTCACGATGCTGCTCCAGCCAGGACGCTCCAGCGAGCAATGCCTGCTTCAAGTCCTGACCATCAAAAACGCTGATCCGACGGGGACGGGAAATCCTGCGACTCGTATTCTCCATACCCAACTTCTGAAGAGAGGAGGCGAGCGTAAGGCTCGACCAGGATAGCGCCTGACCTCTCTCTTAACGCTCCTTTGATGATACTGGCAAATGCTGCTCTGGTGATACCACACCCAGGATACTGTCCCGGCGCGCACACCTGATGCCATACGAAGGGTCAGCGGGCATCGGGCGCGCTGACCCTCAACCCCTGCACGTTCACATTCACCTGGACAACGGGTACCCCAAGCATCTTTTCTACGGCAAACTTCACGTTGCCCATGATGTTATGAGCAATTTCCGAGATGCGCAGGCCATACTCCAGAACCACATAGAGATCAATAATGATTTGCTCGTTACTAAACTGGACTTCAATACCTTGATGATAGCGTTCCGCAGGCAACAATTCCGCCGCCCCATTGCGCAGCCGTTTACCAGCGATCCCCACAACGCCATAGCATTCGCTGACCGCGCGGCCAGCAATGGTTCCAATGGCCTGGGGAGAAACCTCTATTTTGCCGCGACGCTGGCGCTGCTCTGCTGTCTGCTCAGTTTGTGACATTTGCATAAATAGACAACCCTACCTTACCAGAAGGTGTTACAGGTATGGTGCAAGTAGGACAGGAGCATTGGTGAGATGGGGGGCGCACCTGAGTAATTCGCCCTGCCGCCAGATGCTCTTGCCTCACGAGCAGAGAGATGGTATACTCTCGAAGTGCATCATACAGGATAACAGCAATCAAAGTAAAGGGGGTGGAGAGTATGGCTGCCGGACGCTGCGATGTCTGTCTGCGAAAGCCGCAGTACGGAAGCAATGTCAGTCACTCGAAACGTCATACCAACCGGCGATTTGTGGTGAATGTTCAGCACCGCCGCCTGCCAATCAATGGCGTCACGCAGTATGTCAATATCTGCACACGCTGCCTGCGTACCATGAACAAAGTACCCAAGGCCCGTTAGCGACGTTTGCAGCAGAACCGCTTTATTGAGCAGTAGATTGAGCAACAAGGAGAGGACTCAAGAGCGCGCCAGTTCTTGAGTCCTCACTTTTTCTCTGGTCTTCAACTGGCCGCAGGCAGCGGCAATATCATCGCCGCGCTCAGCGCGCACACTGTTGCTGATGCCCGCCCCGCGCAGTTCATCACGAAAAGCGCGAATAGCTTCGCCCGTCGGCGGGCGATAGGCGGCGCCGGTCGCGTTAACCGGGATCAGATTAACGTGCGCCAGTTGCTTAAAGGCTGCCAGGCGCTGCCCAAGTTCACGGGCATGCTCTGGAGCATCATTCACTCCCGCCAGCAAGACATACTCAAACGTAAGCTGGCGATTGGTGCGCTGCACATAGGTTCGGCAGGCAGCGAGCAGTTCATCCATGATATACTTGCGCGCCACCGGCATCGTCTGGCTGCGCATCTCATTGTTGGGGGCGTGCAGTGAAATTGCCAGATTCACCTGCAATGGCTCCTCGCTTAAACGCAGAATCCCTGGAACCAGGCCCACCGTTGAGACGGTCATGTGTCGCGCGCCCATCCCAAAACCTTCAGGGCTGTTGAGAATCTTGAGGGCCAGCAACGTCTGGTCATAGTTATGCAGCGGCTCGCCCATACCCATCAGCACCAGATTGGTCAGCCGATCAATCGCCTGCCCGCCAGGCGCACTCCAGGGCTGACGGCGTAGCTCGCGGGCCACATAAAGAACCTGCCCCACAATCTCACCTGCGCTTAAATGACGCTCAAAGCCCATCTGCCCGGTAGCGCAAAAAGTGCAGCCAAGCGCGCAACCAACTTGCGTCGAGATGCAAGCCGTCGCGCGCGCCCGCCCCTCATGCGTTGCCGGAAAGAGCATCAGCACTGATTCGATCAAGCGGCCATCGCTGAGCGCCAGCAGCAGCTTGCGCGTGCGCCCATCCTTCGATACCTGTTCACGGCGCAGCGATAGCTGCCCTGCCGTCGCCTCGGTTGCCAGCGTTTCGCGCAGGCTCTCTGGCAGGGTGAGCATCTTATGAATATCGGTCTCTAACCGGCGATAGAGCCAATCATAAACCTGGCGGGCGCGGAAGCGAGGCTGGCCGCGCTCGCTGAGCCACGACTCTAGCTCCGGCAGAGAAAGGGAAAGTAGATCAAGCATGGGTTCCTAACGTTTCACCAACGATGGCCGGCTGGCCGCGTAAAAATTCTTCGGCGCTCAAGGCGCGCTTCCCCTCTAATTGTAGCACGTCTAGCCGTAAGAACCCCTCGCCACAGCGCGCCGCCAGCGCCTTTGCGCCATCTCCAGTCAGCAGGCTAACCTTGCCTGCTGGCTCATGTTGCTCTGTGAGCATCCCCGCTTCAAGGGCCGCAGCGCGCAGAATCTTGAGGGTTCTGCCGCGCCAGGTGGTAGACGTTCCCGGCCAGGGCGTAAAAGCCCGCACCTGACGCGCCAACACCTCAGCGGGAAGCTGCCAGTTGATGACGCCATCCTCTTTTTTCAGCAGGTGTGTATGGCTGGCCCGGGTTTCATCCTGGGGCTGCGGCTTCAGCTTGCCAGCAAACCATGCTGGCAGTGTTTCCAGCAGCAGGTCTGCGCCCAGATGGCTCAGCTTCTCGCTCAGTGTCCCGGTGGTGTCATCGGGCGCGATAGGAATTGAGCGACGCGCGAGCATCTGCCCGGTATCCAGCCCTTCATCCATCAGCATAATCGTCACGCCTGTTACCTGATCGCCCGCCAGAATCGCCCCAGCTATCGGAGCAGCCCCGCGCTGGCGCGGCAGCAGCGAGGCATGTACATTGATGCAGCCAAAGCGCGGCAGGTCCAACACCTCGCGCCGCAGAATCTGCCCGAAGGCAGCAACAACAATCACATCAGGCGACAGCCGCCGCAGCTCCTCAAGATTCTCCGGGCGGCGCAGTGGCCCCGGCTGCCAGACCGGCAGGCCCAGCTCCAGCGCCTTCTCCTTCACCCGCGACAGCACAACGCCTTGCCCGCGCCCCGCAGGCTTATCCGGGCGCGTCACAACGGCAACAATCTCCCCCCCCTTTGGAGCCAGATAGCCAGGGGTACGCGCTCCGGCCAGAGCTTCCAGGGCCGGGACAGCAAACTGCGGCGTTCCCATAAAGATCAATCGCATGGCGCTTTTCATCCTTAGCTTGCCAGGCTCGCTCTGCCTTGTTCTCTTTTGCCGACGTGGGCTATACTTACAGACCTGCACTGTCGTATACATGGGCAGGAGCAGCGCAGCAGAGGAGCAGATACCATGAGCGAGCGTGAGACGCTTTTACAGCAGGCGCGCGAAGTTGCCAGGCATGCCCACAGCGTCTATTCACACTTTCGTGTTGGCGCGGCGCTAAAAGCTGGTGATCGCATCTTCACAGGCGTCAATATCGAGATTTCCAGCTATGGACTGACGCTCTGCGCCGAGCGCGCGGCGCTGGCGGCTGCTATCTCCGCTGGCGCTGGCCCCATCACCCATATTGCTGTTGCCTGCATAGACGCTCGCCCGGAGGCTGGCGCGCAGGAGCGCGTACCCTGCGGCGCTTGCCGCCAGTGGATCGCTGATTTAGCGCCGCGCGCCACGATCTCCATAGATGGCATAGACCGCGACTTCCGTATCGAAGATCTGCTTCCCTTCGCCTTCAGCCTGGAGCGCCGTGATAATTAGCCTTTTTGCTCCCGCGATGCCTGGTGACTGGCTGCATAGCGCCAATAACGCGCGGCGCGGGCGGGCAGGTCGGCCCGCTCGGCATCGCTGAGCGCCCGCGTCATCCTTGCGGGAATACCGACATACAGCGATCCGCTAGGCAACTGCTTATGCTCCCCAACCAGCGCGCACGCGCCGATAATCGTTTCTGAGCCGATCTCAGCATGCGACAGGATAACGGCGTTCATCGCCACCAGCACCTGATCCCCCAGTACCGCTCCATGCACCACCGCGCCATGCCCGATGCTGCATTCATCGCCGATAACACAGGGAGCATCTTCATCTACATGCAGCGTGCAGTTATCCTGAATATTGGTGCGGCGGCCAATCCTGATGGGCGCGGTATCTCCGCGCACCACCGCGTTATACCACACGCTGGACCCCTCGCCAATGGTCACATCCCCAATAATCATGGCGCCCTCAGCAATAAAGACATCGGGCGCGATACTCGGCCATTTTCCTTGATAAGGCAAAATGGGCATACCATCCTCTATACTTCTGCGCTGACGCCCGCGCCAATCACCCGGCGCACGCCACAATACAATTCCACCAGCCGGTGATTGTAGCGGTCCGCGTGGCGCGGGTTCATACTCTGGTAAAGCACCTTATTCCAGGTGACACCTTCGGCATGGAGCAGTTTGCCCTGGCCCAGCGAGATGGCTACATGAACAATCCGACCCTCTTTCGCAAAGAACAGCAGATCGCCGAAATCTGGCTCGCCTTCAGGCACAGTGGAAAGCGCAGCAAACTGCTGCGCGGAATCGCGTGGCAGCCTATAACCTGCCATGCGAAAGCAAAGCTGGACAAAGCCGCTGCAATCGAGGCCCTGGCAGGTCGTGCCACCCCAGAGATAGGGCGTTCCCAGGAAGCGCCGCGCCGTCTCGACCACAAAGGCCATCTCTCGCTGGGGAAATGCCTGCATACCTGAGCGCACCGCGACATCTGAAACGCTTACCCAGCCAACCACGCCGCCAGGCAAAGATACCGCCAGCCGCTCAGTGCCAGTGGGCGCGTGCGCCAGTGGCAAAACCGTCGAGCAGAAGAGCGAATCGCGCTGTATATCACCCTCTTCAGCCCGATAAAGCGGCGTTGTCAGGGCCGTCACGACGATTACCTCATCAACCGTTCCAGCAGATGGAGGGGAGGCCAGATGCTCAGCATGCACCCAGCCCGCATAATCCACCAGTTGCACCTGCTGCCAATCGTCATGGATAGGGCCAGGCTCGGCTTTTGCGCCCAGCAGCGCCTGAGTCACCAACTCCGAGGCGGCATCTGGATCACGCCGGACATCAGCCACCCCCACACAAATTGCTGCTTGCATGTTGTCCTTACCCGGCCCTTCAGCATATCTAGAACATGGCTATAAGTAAAACGCGACCACGCCAACCATCAGATAGAACGACAGCAGCAAGAGTCCCTCCAGCCAGGTTGATTCACCATCCAGGCTAATCAAGGGGTAGAGGAAGGTCGCCAGACCAAAAACGACCAACTCCAACGGCTTGAAGAGCAGATCAAGCGGCTGGTTCGGGTTCAGGGGGAAGCTCACCAGCACCAGGACTGGCGCGACCAGCAAAGCGACCTGAATGGAGGAACCCGCGGTAATTGCCATGCTTACATCAATGCGATCCTTCACAGCCATCGTGATCGCGCTGGAGTGTTCGGCGGCGTTACCCACAATGGGTACAATGATCAGGCCGATAAAGACCTGAGACCAGCCAAAGGCTTCCGTGACCGGCTCAATCGCGCCAACCAACAGTTCGCTCACCAAAGCGGTAGCAACCGTTGCCCCGGCAAGCAAAACCACTGGACGCCAGATCTCCTTAAAAGAAATCCGCTTCCGAGTGTGGTGGCCTTTCGACGCAGATTTTGCTGTAGCTGGATGCGCCGCTGCATGCGTCTTTGCACGAGCAGCCCTGGCTTCCTCAACCAACTCTTTCTGTTGTTCATCAGCGAGAACGGCGCTGGGGGGGACCAGCGGCGGCCCCTCCTCTTCTGGGGCCGGAATCTCGCCTTCGCGCACATCCTCTGGCTCCCGGCGGGGCTTATCGCGCACATGAAAGACCGTATAGGCCAGGTAGGCGCCATAGCTAATCAGCAAGATGGCCGAGAACGCAATGCTAATAGCGTCAATATTAACCTTCGGGTGAAGAAGACCCTCCCCACTCTCAGAGAGGCCAACGGTATTCGCCAGCGCGGGCAAAACCAGGCCGATAACCGCCAGAGCCAGCATCGAGGCATACTGCCCGGCATTGCGCGCATCAAAATACTGGCGGCCATTGCGCCAACCACCAATTAAGAGCGCGGTCCCCAGGACCAGCAAGGTATTGCCAATAATCGAGCCAGTAATGGAGGCTCGCACCACATCCAGCAACCCCGAACTCAACGCCGCAATGCCGATAATCAACTCTGGAGCATTGCCAAACGTGGCATTGAGCAGCCCACCTACCAGCGGGCCGACCTGCTCGGCGAGTTCCTCAGTCGCCAGCCCAATTAACCCGGCCAGGGGAATCAGGCCAATAGCGGAAGCCACAAAAACCAGTATCTCCGACCAGTTGAAAATCCAGGCCAGAAAAGCTATGGGAACAGCCAGGAGAAGCCAATACAACCAGCGTGCCATAATGGGGTAATTCCACCTTCCCTGCGGGATTAATAGCAGCAGCTATCCTTAAAGCCACAATTGTGGCAGATAGCCTCATGACCACCCTTGAGATCACTCATCGGATACCCGCATTGTAGGCAGGGCTGCTCACGCTGAGACCCTGCGCGCGGCGGTTGGGTGCTTTTATGGATAGATTCAGATAGCACAGCCTCCTGGTGGGCAATCTGTGGCGAGGGTTTCTGCTGCATCCTGGTATTTCCCGCATCAATTTCATTCTTTCATCACAACACACCCCTGGCGCTCAAAGCGACATAGCGCCGATGAACCCGGGTGCTACGCGCTTCACGCCCATGATAGCATGCCCAGGGAACAAGAGGCAAGAAGGAAGCTCGCCCTCAAAAAAGAGCGCGTGGGAGCAGCTAGCTGCTCCCACGCCGATTTGCTTCTGGGATACGGGAACCCATGACCCTTCATCGCAGCGAGGAAGGCAGGATTCCCAGTTGCTCACGATACTTTGCCACCGTCCGCCGCGCGACCTGGATGCCGCGCTCGCAGAGCATATCGGCCAGTTCCTGATCGGTCAGAGGGGTCAACTCATGGCTAATCAGGTCTTTAATGACATCCTTCACGCTTAAATTGGCTACAAAGAAGTTGCTAAAAGGGATGACCTCGCGGCTTGGCAGCATCACGAACTTGGCAGCCGTAGCCCGGCTGACCGTTGATTCGTGCATACCCAATTCCGACGCGACCCGCGCGCGGGTCAGGGGACGTAAATGGCGAATGCCCTGATCCAGGAATTCTTTCTGAAGGTCCACCAGGCAGCGGGTAATCTTGTACAGCGTCTGGCGACGCTGGTTGATGTTGGCAATAAAAAGCTTGGCGCGCGACACGTACTGCTGGATATGGCGGCGTTCGTCTTCAGTCAGCAGCGAGTGACGGCCACTCACCTCACTATAGAGCTGCGAATAGGAGGAACTGACGTGCAGATAGAAACGCTTCGACTCAACCACCTCCACGTCATAGAGGTAGCCCACATGAAGGGGCCGACGGCTGATAATCACATCCGGCATCACATGGCCGGTATGTTCGCCACTATCTCCCAGATTTGAGCCAAGGTAGCCACGCGCAGGAAAGGGGTTGAGGTTGCGCTTGATAAACTCACTGACCTGATGAACCGTCTCGCTCGTGATCCCTAATTGGGCAGCGATCTGGCCGTACTTATGCTCACTCAGTTGAGTGAGATAGCGGTCAATGACCTCATAGGCATAGGGCTGATACAGCCCTTGCCCTTCAATATACTTTAACTGAATGAGCAGGCATTCGCGCACATCACGGGCGCCCACTCCAATGGGTTCCATCGCTTGCAGGTGTGCAATGGCACACTCAACGCGCTCCAGGGACACACCAAACAGCCCCATCACTTCATCAGCAGTGCAACGTAACAGACCATCATCATCGAGATTGCCAACCAGATACTCGATCATCTGAGCATCTTTGGAGGGTAACTGAGCCTGAAGTGAAAGTGTCAAATGCTCAGCAAGGCTCATCTGTGCAGGGACATGCGTCGTGGGGTCAAATTCCTCGTCATCACCACCGCCCGATGTTGCCTGGAATTGCCACAGCGCAGACTCATCAACGAATTCGTCGCGGTCCGAAATTTGCTGCGAAGAAGATGAAAGCGACAGGCAATTTGGGCAGACCGTACCCTGAAGAGTACGGCCACAGCTCGGACAGATCGGGTTCTCTTCCATTTCGAGCGCCGGATTCTCAGCCATCTCCTTGTTAATTAAGGACTGAAGTTCAGCTGAGGACAACGCCAGAATATGGTTAGCAGCGACGAGCTGCGGGGACGCACGTTGGACCTGCACCGGCGTATATGTCTGGTTCAAGTCCATAGACATGGGTGAGGCTCCTCCCTTGTTGGGTAGCGGAAATGTACCAACCTTCTGGCTGGACGCAAAATCCGTGCCAATCTCAACCATCGCTTCGGGCATCAACCATGTTCTCATCTGGCCTTCATCCAACCGTCCCAGCAGCTTCTATTCTTGGAACGAGGTGAGCGAAAAGGGGTGAATGGATCGAGGAGACAAGCAGCGAGAGCACCGCTCTTTGAGGTGGTGCTCTCGTTGTTATAGCGTGGTCGTTATAGAAAAGCGAAGATCACCGGGCAAGCTACAGATCAACCAGATGGCGGCGATCAGCCCGGCGGGGCGCCTCGCCACCTTTCTTGCCGATTCGGGAATAGTAGTCAGGACCGTGTTTAACCTTGACCGCTTCCCCACCCTTTTTACCAATCTCCGAGAAAAATAGCGAGCCATGCCGATCTCGTACCGCTTCCCCACCCTTTTTACCAATCTCCGAGTAGTATCCAGACCCGCGCTCCGTGGCAATCGTCTGGCCGCCCTTCTTGCCGATCTGCGCATAAAAGATGGGGCCATACTTTTCTTTGACCGTTCGCCCCCCTTTACGACCCGCCTCAACGACAGTCGTAACTGTATGGCCGTCCCGCATCTCCTTCGCCATATACCTTATTTCCTTCCTGCGCCTTTCCTGTGCGCATCCTTCCAACGGGCACTGGCAAAGCGCCCGTTGCCTTCACAATAGAATACAACTAAGGGACTGTGAAACCTCGCCTCGCCTGGTAGCAATAAGCGTGCCATCAAATAACCTGTCACACGATAGATTGCTCTCTCTTTGCTTAATCACCTGGCCTTGCGTGAGGCGGCCCCATGCGGCTATATTACAGATGTAGGTTTGCGGGCAAGTTGAAGACACAGCAGAGCAGGGGAGCCAATGCCAGCAACGTTACTTGATGGCCGCGCGCTCAGCGCGCAAATCAAAATCGAATTACAAGCGCGCGCGCGCGCGTATCACGCCGCACGCGGCCACCTTGCCCGGCTAGCCCTGGTCATTGCAGGCGCGCATCCGGCTGCGCGGCTCTACAGCGACCAGGTTGCACGCTCCTGCGCCGAGATTGGTCTGGAATGTATCAGCCATACCTTCCCGTTTCGTGTGGGAGAAGAGGAACTGCGCCAGGCTGTTGGCAATCTGAGCGCCGACCCGCTCTTGCAGGGCATCGTAGTTTTACTGCCCCTGCCAGCGCATATCCAACAGCGTAGGGTGACTGAAGTCATCGCGCCAGAGAAAGATGTAGATGGGCTGGGGCCGCGCAACGCAGGGAATATGATGCTCGGTTTCCCCAGCTTTGTCCCCAGCACCGCCTCTGCTGTGCGCGAACTCTTGCGCGCTAGCAACATTCCCCTGGCCGGGCAGCATGCAGTGATCGTCGGGCGCAGCAACGTCGGCGGTAAACCCATTGCCTTGTTGATGCTGCACCAGCATGCAACCATCACCATCTGCCATTCTCAGACCCCCAACCTGGCTGAGATCACACGCACAGCAGATATTCTTGTCGCCAGTGCCGGGCGCCCAAAGCTGATTACCGCCGAGATGGTGAAACCGGGCGCAGTAGTGCTTGATGCTGGTATCAATGATGTAGATGGTCGCATCGTCGGCGACGTAGAGTTTGCAGGCGTGAGCACCATAGCTGCTTCTATCACCCCTGTTCCTGGCGGACTCGGCCCGCTCACCAACTTGATGCTTATCCGCCACACCTTGATGGGGCCAGAGGTCGAATAGCCGGGCTTCCTAAGAGCGATAGAGCGGGGAGCCAGCGCCGATAATAAGGAGGAGCCATCATGGGCCTTGACATCAGCCACGCGCAGACCGTCGAAGTTGGCTATGATGAGTTTTGTGGGGCGCTCGCGGCGCGCGACCTGAAGCCGCTCTGGAAGATCGCCAGGCAACTCATGCCCGAAGTACCCCTGCCTACCACGCTGGCCTGGCTCTGGAAGTGGGCAGACGTACTGCCGCTCGCCAGACGCGCTGGCGAACTGATCACCCTCGAACGAGGGGGTGATCGGCGCGTCCTCGCACTCGCCAATCCGGGGCTGAGGGGGCTGCCCTTCACCAGCACGACGCTCTGGGCAGCGTTTCAGTACCTGGGGCCGCATGAATCAGCGCCCGCCCACCGGCATACACCCAACGCCATTCGCTTTGTCCTCACCGGCTCAGGTGTCTATACCACCGTTAACGGCGACGCCTGCGACATGGAGCCGGGCGATCTGATTCTGACGCCGAATTGGAACTGGCATGACCACAACAATCAGAGTGACCAGCCGATGGTCTGGTTTGATGGTCTGGACCTGCCGCTGCTGACGACGCTGGAGTCCATCTTCTTCGAGAACCACCCGGACCAGTTGCAGCCAGTGGAAGCACACAACCGCTCCGAACAAGGTTTTGCAGGGGTCGGCCTGCGCGAGCTAGGCATCCGGTCTCCTGTTGCTCACTCCCCGCTCCTGCGCTACCGCTGGGCCGAGACGGAGCGAACGCTCGAATCGCTGCGCCAGGCGCGCGGCGGCCCAATGAGCAGCCTGGAGTTCGTCAACCCCCTCAACGGCAGCCCGGCAGTGAGTACCTTTGCCTGCGAGATGCACCGCCTCTATCCCGGCTCGCGCACGCCCTCCCGGCGCAAAACGGGCAGTTCCGTCTATGTCGTCTATCAGGGCACTGGTCGCTCCGTGATCAATGGGGTGCGCTTTGACTGGGGGCCGGGTGATAGCTTCGTGACTCCCTCCTGGGCCAGCGTAGACCACGAGGCGCTCGAACGAGCAGACCTGTTTGCCATCAGTGACCGGCCCGTCCTGGAGCCGCTGCATCTCTATCGGGAAGAGACGCTGGCGGAGCATCAGGAGGTCATCGGAACGTTTGTGCCCCTCAAAGGGCTGTCGAACGTTGCTGAAGCGCACCAACAGGAACAGGGACATTGAGCGGCGCGGTATCCGTTACTACTGCTCACCCCTTGCCACGTACCCATCAACTCTGCTATTTTGTATCACAGCGATGGGAGGCCGGAAGATCACCTATTAAATAGCCTGAAAGGCAGGCGACGAGTGACTATCATCTATCAGGGTCAGAACTTTCAGCGTTTTCAAGACTACCTTGAACGCCAGGCTAGCGATGGACTCCAGGGCGGTGATTCCGCCCCGCTGTACGCTCATCCGGTAGACGGCTGGATTATCCGCACCCTCAATGCCACGCCGGTCAAATCGGTGATGAATAAAGCACTCGATGTGCTGGTCAGCTACCAGTTCGGCTACGATCTTGCCAGAAGTATCTTCATAGATGATCGATCTTTTCCCGACATCTTTGAGGTGTTGTCACACTGCGCCAAAGTGCTGGGCATTCCCATTCCCCATACCGTCACCAGGCACGATGTCGCGCTCTTCAACGCCTATACCGCAGGCACCGATGAGTATGCCTTCATCAACATCTCTTCTACGCTCTGCAAGCACTTCACCAAAGAAGAAGCCTCGTTTGTCGTTGGGCACGAGTGCGGCCATATCGCCTCCAGACACATGGTCTATCACACCCTGGCCTCGGCGCTGACAAATGCCGCCCTGGGCCAGCTTGGCCCAATCGGCGAGGCGCTGCGCCTGACGGCTGGCATTCCCCTGATGGCCTGGGCGCGCCGCTCAGAAGTAACGGCGGATCGCGCGGGCCTGCTGTGCTGTGGCGATATTGCCGTCGCTGAGCGCTCACTTTTGCGGCTTGTCACCGGCCTGGCCGACGCTGATCGCGTAGATATGGAAGACTTCCTGCGCCGCTCCAAAGAGGTTCAGGAGTATCACACTCTCGCAAAGCTTCGGGAACTGGCCGCTGCCCACCCGCTTATCCCTAAACGTATTGAGGCTCTGCGCCTGTTTGCCGATTCTGAACCTTACTATACCCTCTCTGGTAAGCCCAGGCCAGAAGACAAGGTATTGCTCAGCCGTGAGGAGCTAAACCGGCGCGTGAGCCAGATCGTTCAGCCATAAGCGCCCTTCGGAAGCCAGAACGTTTACATGGAGGTCAGCAACACTATGCCAACGACGATTGCCTCCTTTCTAGGGCAGCTAAGAAACGCCGCCCAGACGCTTGAAGAACCGGAACTGCTAGATTTGATCGCTGCTGTCCAGGAGCATACCAGCCAATCCGCCTTACGCATCTTGATCGTTGGTCTTACCGGCTCCGGGCGCTGTTCGCTCACTAATGCCCTGATCGGTCAACCTACGCTGCTTCCAGCTTCGCCCATTCCCAAAGCGCCTATTCCCATCGAGATAGGCTATGGGGAGACGCTTTCCGTCGAGCTATATGGCAAAGATGGCGGCACAACGGCGCTCCCGCCAGAAAACCTGCGCGCCTTTCTGACCAGTCCTGATACACATGCCGACCAATATCGCTCCCTGGAAGTCAGGACACCTGCTGATCTGCTCAAAACCACCAGATTCCGGCTGGAAAGCATCGGCGCTGCGCGCGCCGCTGCCGAATGGAAAGAACTGCTAACAGGCACAGATTATGTTTTCCTGACGCTCAAAGCGGTGGCCTTGCTCTCGGAGGAGGAACGCGCCTTTGTACGGGAGATACTACACTCGACCTTCGGCCTGGAGCGCGTCACGCTGGTCATCAATCAGATCGACCTGATTGAAAAAGAAGAGCAGCCTGAACTGGTCGAGCGTGCCCGCACCTTCCTGGGACCATTCGAGAGCCAGCCTGCGATCATCAGCTTCTCAGCGGCGCACATCAATCGAGGAAAGGATACCGAAGCGAGCGGCATTGATAGCGGCTACGAGGCGATAATGCGCCTGGTCAGGAACGATCTGGCCGAGCATCACCAGGCGCTGCATATCACCAGTCTGCATCAGGGGGCCGCGCTATGCCTGGCGACCCTGGAAGAAGCCGCTACGCGGCAGCAGGCGCTGCTTATGACCAATGAGGCGGATCTGAAAGACCTGCTGAGCAAGATTGAGACGCAGCAGCAGTGGCTGCCATCGCGGGTCGAGCGGGTCCAGCAGCGCATCGAAACCTTTATCAATACCATGCTGAAAGCGCAGTTCTTGCGCGAGATCGAAGGCTTTAGCGCCGCTTTGCAGCAGCAGCTTCCTGGCGAAGTGGCATCCACTCAAGACATTGCTACGCTCAAACGCTACCTACCGGGCTATATTGAGGCGCTCTGGACCGAGTTTTTTACCTCCCAACTGGATGCCGTGAGAAGCCAACTGGCGACAGAGATGAAGCTAGTCAACCATCTGATCGAGGAAGATTTCCGCGAACTGCTGGAGGGCCAGCGCGCCACGCTTCAGGAGGGGACGGGCGAGTTTGATCCCACACCAGCGCGGATCAAAACGCTGCTCATGCCGCGCAGAGGCAAGCACGCGATGGGGCAGGTTGCTACAGGCGTTCAAGTCGCCGGTCTGATTCTGTTGATCCCTCCGCTGGGAAGCCTTCCACTGGGGCTAGCAGCTATCGGCATCGGTCAGGCGATTCGCATGATCTTTAAGAAACAGACCGATGCCGCCGACAGGCAGGCAATCATTGCTTCAGCGGTGAAAGCGATTCAGGAACTGGAGGGGCAGATAAAAAAGCAGGTGGCCGCCCGCTTCGATAGCATCACACAGGAAGTGAAGCAGGCAGCAGCTGATCGCTACGTGCAAGAGCTTGCCAGGATTCAGCAGGCGCTGGAAGAAAGCCTGGCCTGGCGCCAGAATCTCTCGACAAAGCAGGAGCAGTTGACGAGCCTCCTTGAGAAGACGATACCTGCCCTGCGGGGCATACTCAATCAGCTTCAGGACGCAGAGGGGACAGCATGAGCAGCGGTGGATTTAGCGCAACCCAGCAGAAAGTGCAGGCGCTGCTGGCTGTGTTACGCGACGCAGCGACGCTGATTGGCGAGCCAGGGCAGGCACCCGTTGCGCTGAAAACCGACGGCCAGGCGCTGCCAGGATTGGGACTGATCAGCGATGCTGCCAGCCTCAGAATCAGAGCCGACGACATTGAGCAAGGCATCTTCAAGGTACTGGTGCTGGGCGAGTTCAAGAACGGCAAGAGTACCCTGCTGAATGCAATGCTGGGACACAAGACCCTTCCTGCCAGAGCCGCGCCCACAACAGCCATCATTACCGAACTGGTCTATGGAGAGCGTGAAGATGTGGCGATCTATGAGGCAGGCAAAGCTACGCCGCGCCGCTTAAGCTGGGATGCCTTTGTCGGGGAATTTCAACTCAGCGAGCGCGACATTCAGACGCTCAAGCAGCAGCAGTATCTTGATCGCTTTCAAGACGTTGAGTATGCGCGGATTGAATGCCAGCACCCCTTCTGCGCCAATGGCGTGCGCCTGATCGATTCTCCTGGACTGGGCGAGCATATCAGCCGAACAAGGGTGTCAACGAACTTTCTCAAGCAGGCGCAGGCGGTCATCGTTGTCCTCAATGCCATCAGCATTCTGACTGAGGCCGAGCGGGCCTACATCGAGCAACTGGGCGTGGGACGGCTCAATCACGTCTTCTTCGTAGTCAACCGCATTAACCAGATTGATCAGGCAGAAGTCGAAAGCATCAAAGGTTGGGTACAACAATCCTTGAAGCCTCATTTCACCGATGAACAGGGGCAATTCGACGAAGCCTTCTATACCCGGCGCGTCTTTTTCGTGAACGCCAGGGGCGCGCTGGAGGCACGCATAGCCATTCCCAACAACACGGCGCTCCTCGAATCTTCGGGTCTGCCCGCGCTGGAAGCAGAACTGGAGCAATTCCTCACTACCGACGAGAAACTGACGGCGTCGCTGGAAGGCGCTGTTCAGACGTTGGCCTCTATCGTCGCAAACGCGCGCCGACGCATCGCCCAGCAGAAACACTCATTAGGCGAGCCGTTAGAAGACCTGGAGCAGCGCCGGGATGAGGCAGAACTGCGCTTAGCAGCCTTAGACCTCACTAAGAAGGATATTGAGCGCGCGATTCTCTTCTTTGGCGAAAGCATCAAACAAAAAATATATGCCAGTTTGCTTGATTTCATCGAACGGATGCGCGATACCTGGCCGGAAGATTCGATCAAACTGATGAACCTGACGGAAGCGATGCGCGCAAGCGATTTGCTCAAGTCTTTCCTCTCCCAGGAGGCCAAAGAGAGCGTGGTCGCTTCGATTAAAAGCGAGATCAGAAGCTATCTGCAAGTGAAGCTGACTCAATGGTCCGAAAGTATACCAGCCCTGGTCCAACCGGATGTCAAGAAACTGACCAACGAGATCGAGGCGCAGGCAGAAGAGTTTCAGCGCGAGCTTGAAGCCATTGGGAACATCTTTGCCCTCGGAAAAAATGAGCGTAACCACCAGCCCTACCCGCCAGGGACAGGGCAATCACGCCTGCTGTTGGGTATGGCCGATCTCTCCCAAATGACAGGGAGTATGCTGAAACAGCGTGATTGGGAAGGGTTCTTCGGACAAGCGCTTCAGCAGGCCGTAACAGTCAGCACCATCTTTAGCTTTTTCGGAGGTCTTGCCTCCTGGGGCTGGCTGCTTTTGCTCATAGACGAGTTTCTAGCGCAGGTAGCGCAAGGCCCGGTCTTCAGCGCCTGGGTACTCAAGCCCCTGGGCGAGAAGCTGCACGAGAATCTGGCAAAGGAAGCGCCGACGAAACAGGATGAAATCTACCGCCGCGTCGAACAGGTCTTCGCCGATCTGGCCGGGCAGACAACAAATGCGCTGCATGATCATATTGAAGAGGCGCGGCGCGCGCAACAGTCCATTATCCATACAAAAGAGCAGGAGGGCTTTTCTATGGAGCAGGAAAAGCTGCGCCTGGACCGGCTGCATACAGAATTACTTGAACTTCTGAATACCGCCAGCCAGGTTGTCCATATGAAACATCTTACGCCTGAAGAACTGGACCATTTGACCGGCGGCGCGCATCTCTTGCCAGCCGATCATCGGGCATAGAGGGGCAGAAGCAGGATGGAGTTTCTAGAATGCCTTGCCCCGCTGGAACCATTCTTCGCCGTCCCGATAGCGCACGCGCCAACGCCGCTGAAGGCAGCGCTTCAGCCGATTGTCAGCTTGCAGGAAGTCCTCTGGCGCCAGGAAGCACAGATCACTTTCTTTGGCGGCTTTAAGGCTGGCAAATCAACGCTGCTCAACGCGATCATGGGCTGGTCGCTGCTCCCCGCGCGCGCCAATCGCGCCACTGGCGTCATCACCAAAGTCTGCTATGCGCCGCAGGCGTCAGCCAGCGTCGTTCACCGCTCGCCAGATGGCAAAGCGCGTGAAGAGTCTATTTTGCTTGATGAGATTGGCCGATACGTGTTCCTCGATCTTTCGGGCGCTGGCGCCAAAGCGCCGACAGGCGGTGAGGAAGTCTTGATTCACCTGCCGCTCGCTCTCCTGAAGCATAGGTGTATACTGGCTGATACGCCAGGATTGATGGATACCCCGACGCTCACTGAACGCTGCTACCAGGAATTAGCGCGGTCCGATCTGGCCGTCATGGTGCTTTCAGCGGTCAAGTTGCTGTCTGACGAAGAAAGAACGGCGGCGCAGCGAGCGCAGGAACTACTTCAAGGCAATCTCGTCTTTATCGTCAATCGGCTCGATATGATTGATGCAGAAGACAAAGACGACCTGCTGGTCTGGGCGCGCGCGAGCCTGGAGGGGCATGGCAACACCTTGATAGGGTGTCCAGCCGTGTTCGCCACCGAGGCCAGGGGGGCGCTGGAGGCGCGGAAAACCGGCCAGCAGCAGGACGACGCTGTGGCCGGATTGCGCGCGTTCGAGCAATGGTTGGAAGCCCTTTTGAACAGTCCAACCCTTGAGAAAGTGATCGCGCGGTCCCGCTTAGGCATCCTCACCTACTATCTTGGCAGGGCGCACACTATTCTGCAAACAAGCCTGGCCGAGACTCAGCAAACGACCTCGGAACTGGAGAGGCAGGAAACCGCCGCGCTGGCTCAACGCCAGGCGCAGTTTAAGCGCGAGGCCGATGATGTTCTGCTGGGTCTCAGTGTGTTCAAAAGCAATCTAGGAAAGCTCGGCGAACGATTTATTCAGGACTGTGTGCAGCATGCGCAAGACCTCATTGACTCCGACGAGCGCTGGGCTTCCAAGGAGAAGCTGCGCCTCTGCTTTGAGGGAGCCATCATGACCTATGCCCGCACAGTAAATCAAAGAACCAGGCACGAGCTTGGGGAGTTAGCCGTTCCGGTTCTTATCTTCGAGCCAGGAGCAAAGGGAGCCATCGAGATGGGGACGATCAAAGATGCTTCGGCAAAGCTGGCCGTTGGGGCTGGCATGGTCCTGAATACCTGGCTGGAAAGCGGCTTCGTTGGCCCCATGTTCGTCAACTGGATTACCAGGGCGCTGCTCACCGAGGACGCCAGGCAGAAGCTGCTCGAAACGGTGGAGCAAGGCGCGCTTGAGGTGCTTCCGGCGCTGCGAAGAGAGGCGGAAACCTACCTTGAGCAAGTGGAAATATTGGTCCGGCGTTTTGGGCAGACTCATCAGCCAACTATGGAACCATCAGCCAGCCTTCAAGCCGCGCACCAGATTGAGGGCTATTATCGCGGGCTGGTCAAGTGGGCCAACGATTTTCAGCAGGCGCTCGATGAGGTTCAACAAACACTTGCCCTCTAACCGCTGTTCGCTGACTTCTCTTCGTTGGATACCGCCGACCGCCCCGACGTGATAATTCTCTTGACGCGCCAATCTAGCGGCCCTACAATACGAATGAGGGGCTGGAAACCACAGAAACAGCTCGATAGCTCCTCACGAGAGGAGGCAGCCGATGGCTGACCGGGTGGGCCAACAGTTTGGCGTATATCAGCTTACCAGCTTACTAGCAGAGAGCGCCACTGCTGAGATATATCGTGGCGAGCAACGCTACTCGCGCATCAATGTTGTTATCAAGCTTCTGCGGCGTCCACTGACAACAACGGAAGAGATCGATACTTTTCGCGCGGAGGCGCGCGCCCTTGCCGCGCTTATCCATCCTCATATCGCGCGTATACTGGGTTTCGATGTTCAGGACCAGAGCGCCTTCCTGGTGATGGACTACGCGCCCGGCGGCACACTGCGCCGGCGCTACCCTGGTGGTGAGCCAGTTGCACTGGAGACGATCTTACCTGCCATCAAACAAGCTGCCGATGCTTTGCAATATGCCCACGAGCAAGGAGTTATTCATCAGGCGCTGAGGCCGGAAAACCTGCTCTTGGGGCGGCACGACGAAACCTTGCTCAGTGGCTTTTATCTCGCGGCTGCGTACCAATCGGCAGATATGCAGACGCCTGAGGGGTCTGGAGCGATCAAGGGCACAGCGGCCTATTTGGCTCCAGAGCAGTTTCAGGGGAAACCATCCCCGGCCAGTGACCAGTATACGCTGGGAGTCATGGTTTACGAATGGCTCAGCGGCTCACTGCCCTTTGAGGGGTCTCCCGCCGACCAGGCTAAACAACACCTTACGGCGGCTCCTCCGCCCTTGCGCGGGAAGGCGCCAACTATCTCCCCAGCAGTTGAGCGGGTCGTGATGCGAACGCTGGCGAAAGATCCGGCGAAACGCTTTGCAAGCATACGGGCATTTGCTGCCGCGCTCGAAGAAGCTGCCCAGGCAGAGCCAGTGTCTCAGGCTGGCGCGGCTTCGGCTGCGGCAACTAGACCTGCCTCTCAGCATGCTGCGGCAGCAGCGCGACCAGCGGCTCCACAGCCCGCGCGCTCCCCCACACCTCACCCGGCGGCTCCATACCCGCCAGCAGGCCAGATGCCGACGCCACAAGCATGGCCGAGGCAGCCAGCGGCGCCTCAACGATCTGCGCAGCAGCCAAGCTGGCAGCCTTCGCCTGCTGCTAAACGCGCAGCGCGCTCGAATACTGTGGGCTGCATTATCGCTATCATTGTAGCGGCAGTGATAGGACTCGCCTATCTCCTGGCGCATTGAGGCAGAGCTACAGCATGCGCCTCTTCGATGTCTATCTTGCCGTTGATTGGAGCGCACGAAGCGCGCCCAGTCCGGCAGCGCCGACCCGCGATGCGTTGTGGGTTGGCGAACGGTTTGCGCCTAATCAGGCCGCTGAAACATCTTGCAGCGAAATCTACTGGCGCACAAGGCATGCCTGTATTGACTACCTCCGCACGCGGCTGCTTCAGCATATGGGGGCCGGGAGGAGGGTATTGCTTGGCTTCGATTTCCCCCTTGGATACCCCGCTGGATACAGCGCCGCTCTAGGACTCAGCGGCGATAGCCCACCCTGGCGGAAGCTCTGGGAAGAGCTACAACGATTGATGGTTGATGATGCCACCAACGCGAATAACCGCTTTCAGGTTGCTGCTGCCCTAAATGCCCGGTGCGACGGCCCAGTCCCCGGACCGCTCTGGGGCTGTCCCTCTGGAATGCGCCTGTCTGCGCTGGCTCCAACCAGCCCCAGCTATCCCTATCCGGTTCGCGCTGGGCTATCCCTGGATCGCCTTCGTCTGACCGAATACAAGACACGCGGGATACAGCCTACCTGGAAGCTCTATGGTGTCGGCAGCGTCGGCGGGCAGGCGCTGGTCGGTATTCCCGCCATCTCCCGCTTGCGCAGCGACCCGGCTCTGGAAAGTGTAAGCCACATCTGGCCGTTGGAAACTGGATTTACGCCTGCCCCCACCTCCGACCGGGGGCCAGCCATCATCTTCGCCGAAATCTGGCCTGGTCTTGTACCCGATCCTCTTGACCCACACATCGCCATCCGCGACCAGGCCCAGGTTCGAGCAGCCGTGAGATGGCTGGCTCACCTGGATACTACAAATCAGCTTGGCGTTCTCTTCGCAAAGCCCGCTTATCTATCGTCTGAAGCACTTGCCCGCTGTGTCACAGAGGAAGGATGGATACTGGGCAGCGGCCTGAGCGTCGGATAATTCTCACATGATTCCCGTCAATCGCCGCTGTGTTCTCTTCCTCCCCACCATACCACCTCCTCCCCAAAGCGCGCTCGCAGCAGGGCTACAGTCGCCTGGACTTGCCGCCGCTTTTCATCATCCGGGGTCGGCTCGCGTTCCCAAAGGCTGGGCTGGCAAAGCGATACGCCCAATCCGCTGACGCCTACCCCCAACAGGCGTACCGAACGCCCCGCCTGCCAGACCTGCGCAAAGAGCCGGGCAGCCGTTGCTGCGATCACTGCTTCCTGGTTGGTTGGCGCTGCTAGTGTCGCCTGGCGTGTAATCGTTGTAAAATCCGGCCAGCGCAGCTTCAACCTCACCGTACCTCCGCTCATCCCTTTGCGTTGCAACGACTGACTCACCGCTGCTGCCTGGGCGCGGATGGTCTGTCGCAGCGTCTCTTCCTCGGAGACATCCTGCGCGAAGGTCGTTTCTTTAGAAAGTGACCTGGCAACATGCGTGAGTTGGAGAGCGCGCTCATCGATCCCCCTCGCGTGGCGCGCCAATTCCTGACCATACTTACCGAAACGACGCGCTAACTCGGCCTCTGGATAGCTCGCCAGATCACCAATCGTCTGTATGCCCAGAGCCGCCAGACGCTCGGCGGTCTTGGGGCCAATGCCCCACAACGCCCGTGTCGGCAGGGGAGCAAGGAACATCGCTTCTGTCCCGGCAGGAACCACACACAGCGCATTGGGCGAAGCGCCAGTCTGCGCAGACGCCTTGCCCACGTCGGTAGCAATTTTGGCGACCAGTTTGTTGGTCGCCACACCCAGGGAGCAAGGCAGGCCCAGTTCTTTGCGAATAGTCGCCTGGAGGCGTGACGCCAGGAGTTCCCCTGGCAGCGATGCATCGCTCACATCCAGAAAAGCCTCATCTATAGAAAGCTGCTCCACCAGAGGCGTCAGTGCGCGCAAGCGATCCATGACCTGCGCAGAGGCCGCGCGATAGGCCGCAAAGCGCGCAGGCACAATCAATAGGTGCGGACAGCGATGGCGAGCCTGGGCCATCGAGAGCGCCGAATGGATCCCGAACCGGCGAGCGGCATACGAGCAAGAGGCAACCACACCGCGCTCTTCGGGCCGTCCACCGACAGCGAACGACTTGCCTACCAGCGAGGGATCACGCTGCTCTTCGACGGCACAGAAGAAAGCATCCAGGTCCAGATGAATGATAGTGCGTGGCATCGCCACATCTCCTGGGAACAATCATCTTCATTGAAGACATTATGAAGATATTAAAACAAATGTTCTATCACTGTGAGCATAGCACAGTTCATCCGAGATAACAAGCCAGATTCCCAGCCTGGCGGCGCCTGCCTTGAAACGGATGCGAAAAGCCTCCCTCCACAGGATCGCAGGCCGACCTGTGTTACAATACGGCCAGTTTTAGAATGACTGAGGAGGATCATGTTATGGAACTCAAGCCTGGCCTGCGAGGCTCCTCATCGCTGGTCGTTGCCGAAGAACACACCGCCGCGCATTTTGGCGCTGGCGGTGTACACGTATTTGCAACGCCGATGATGATTGGATTGATGGAAAATGCTGCCTTTAGCGCCGTCCAGCAGGTGCTCCCCGAAGGCCAGAGCAGCGTTGGCTCGCGGATAGACATACGCCACCTGGCGGCAACGCCAATCGGCATGAAAGTCACGACGACAGCAGAGCTACTGGAGGTTGATGGACGGCGTCTCGTCTTCCGCGTCGAGGCGCGCGACGAAAAGGAACTCATTGGCGAGGGCCAGCACGAGCGTTTCATCATCAACCTTGAACGCTTCCTCAGCCGCATTGAAGAAAAAGCCAGAGCATAGCGCGCTGATAAAGAGGGCAGCGGCCTGATCGGCCTTCTTACCTGTGCCTGCTCACTTTTGCCAGGCAGGATACGCCAGCGTCAGCAAACGCTTGACCTGCTCGCGTTCACTCTCGCCCAGGGCAAGCAATGGCGCGCGCGGCGCGCCTCCATAGCCTGCGCTCAGTTCCAGCGCCGCTTTCAGGCCAGGCACCCCATAGCCAGAGGTCACAGCGGTATTGATCGGCGTCAGGCGCGCCTGAAGTTCACGCGCTTCAGCGAGCTTCCCCTGGTGGAAAAGCTCGATCAGGTCATGGCACTGGCGCGGCAGAATATTGGCTAATGCCGCCACCGCGCCGCTTGCTCCAACCACCAGCGCAGGCAGCAGAAATCCCGCGCTGCCCGCCAGCGTTCGGAAGCCCGCGCGCGCCCGCGCCGCAATCTCAGTCAGTTTCGTCACGTTCCCGGCGCTATCTTTGACGCCGATCACTCGCGGATGCTCAGCGATAGCCAGAATCGTGGCCGCATCTAGATCAAGCCCGCCGGTGCTGCCAGGCATGTTATAGATCACCACGGGAATGGGGCTGGCATCCGCCACCATATGATAATGGCGCACCAACGCCTGCATCGTCATCTGCCCCCGGAAATAGGAGGGCGGCAAGACGAGCGCCGCCGCCGCCCCATCGCGCGCGGCAGCCTCGCAAAGCGCCAACGTGGCACGCGTTGATTGGGCGCTGGCCCCCGCCAGCACCGGCACAGCAGCGGGGGCAGTTTCCCGAATCGCCCGAATTACCTCGCCGCGCTCAGTGTCGTCAAGATGCGCCGCCTCACCATTGGAGCCAAGCGCCACTATCCCCGCTACCCAACAATTCCCCGGCTCGGTCAGCCGCTGGATATGGTTGTGCAGCGTGGCAAGGTCCAGTTCTCCCCTGGCATCGAAAAAGGTGGGTACCGGAGGGTAGATACCCTCCAGGTCAAGCGCGTTATCAGACATGAATCTTCGTCCGTTCTGGCCGGAAGGCCGGCATGCAAATGGACCAGTAGACACATGGCTCACTGGCGCTGGCGTTGCTGTAGGTCACTGTTGTGCCGCGCTCCACCAGGCAGCTTTCCTGAGCGCCTACCTGCTCAATACGACCATCAGCCTGTACTGCCAGCGCCCCCTGCGCCACCAGCACCAGTTCATCGAACTGGGCTGTCTGGGCTGGCTCCTTCCAGCCCGGCGGAGCCACCATCCGCGCTACGCTGTACGCATCGGTCTTGGTATGTACCGCGCCTGCATGTTCATCAATGAGTTTGCCGTCATCACGCGGGATAACCGTTCCCGTTGTCACTTTGCGAATCACTGGCCTACCTCATAGAGAAACTCAATTGCGCTCTGGATCGCCAATTCGTAGTGGGGGAGATAAAACTTCTCATTGGGCGCGTGCAGGTTATCGTCAGGCAGCCCAAAGCCCATAAAAACGGTGGGCGCATGCAAAACGCTCTCGAAGAGCGCGCCGATGGGAACCGAGCCGCCCTCGCGGAGATAGACGGGATCGCGGTCAAACACGGTGCGCAAGGCCGAAGATGCCGCGCGCATCCAGGGACTCTCCAGGGGCAGCAGGACGGCATCCCCACCATGAATATTGAGAACCGTCACCTCGATCCCGGGGGGGCAAAGCGCCTGAACGGCACGCTCAAAAAGCGGGACCATATCGTTTGGGCGCTGATCGGGTACCAGACGCATACTCACTTTGGCCTTCGCCACGGCGGGGATAACGGTTTTCGCGCCCGTGCCGGTAAAGCCGCCGACGATGCCATGCACCTCCAGCGTAGGGCGGGCGGTGCGGCGCTCTTCAGTGCCATATTCCGTTTCGCCAACCAGCGCAGAGATGCCCATTTCGCGGCGGTAATCTTCATCCACCTCAAAAGGATAGCTGGCCCAGTTCTTTTTTTCCTGTTCGGTGGCCGGGCGAACCCGATCATAAAAGCCGGGGATATGAATATGCCCATCGCGGTCTTTCAGCCCGGCCAGTATAAGCGCCAGCGCGTGCAGCGGATTGGGCGCAATCCCGCCATAAATGCCGGAATGCAGGTCGCGCTTCGCCCCGCGCGCTTCTATTTCAGTATAGAGGATGCCGCGCAAGCCATACGTGATGGCCGGAAGGCCCACCTGTGGCATACCCGTATCAAAAATCAGTGCTACATCAGCAGCCAGACGCTCAGGATGAGCCTTGACATAGGCTTCAATTGACTCGCCTCCCGCCTCTTCCTCGCCCTCAATCAGCACTTTCACATTGACCGGAAATTTGCCGTCAGCCTGGTAGAGTGATTCCAGCGCCTTGACCAGCGCAAACATCGGCCCTTTATCATCGGACGCGCCGCGCGCATACAGATTATCGCCTTTTAGAGTTGGCTCAAATGGCTGGCTCTGCCAGAGGTCCAGGGGATCGACAGGCTGCACATCATAGTGACCATACAACAGCACCGTTGGCTTACCGGAGGCTTGAAGCCATTCCCCATAGACGAGCGGATGACCCGCAGTGGCGATCACCTCCGCCTTCTCCAGACCAGCGCGGCGTAGATGATCGGCGACATATTCGGCGGCGCGACGAACATCATCTTTGTGTTCAGGTAGTGTGCTAATGCTGGGGATGCGCAGTAACTCCAGCAGTTCCGCCCGGAAGCGATCACGATTCGCTTCCCCATAGCGCCGCGCTCCCGCGGCCTGGGACGAGCTAGACATGATTGGCTCCTTACCAAACAGTTTCTCTACAGAGGACAACGAGCAGCTACTATTGGAACACAACTTGCGAATAGGCGCTCAGTGCTTTCTGACAATCAGCCGCATCAAGAACAAGCATGAACTAGACCAACCTACGCGCAGCAGTGACGCGATTATACTACAAAAACGACGAACACCTTCTATATCAGACACGGGTACAACTCGTGGGGAGTCTCTCATGGGCCTGGCTAGCATTCTCAGCGGGCAAGCGCCTTTCTTCTCGCTCCTGGCAGATATTACGAGCCTTCAACCTGCTGATATTGAGCAACTTGTCGCCATTGCCTGGCACTGGCTGGTGTTATCGGCGCTGGCGGCATGGATAGGCGCCCTCATCGCCGGATACAGGTTGCTCACAGCCTTCAGAGGACAGCAGCAGGCAGAAATTGCCGCCGTCCTTCATGTCGCAGCGCAACACCAACGCCGCCAGAGCTGGCTCTGGCTCAGCATCATCCTGGCAGGGATTGCAGCGATCTTCTGGCTGCGCATCCCGCATGTGCTGCCACATCAGCAACTCAATCAAGCGCCCGATTGGGCGGCGCTCTGGCATTTCCTGCTCTACAGCCCCGAAGGCTGGCTCTGGCTGGCGCGTGCCGGGCTGGCATTATCGGCTTTCGGGCTACTGGCAGCGATCTCTCTCTCGGGCCGTCGCCGCGCTCAGGTGGGACGCAGCGATGGCTTGCTCACCCGTAGAGAGCGCACGAGACGCCCATTCTATCGCGGGAGGAACGCCTCTCAGACGCCAGGAAACACATCCTGGATACCGGGCAGATGGCATGAAATAGCCTTCTCAGTTCCTGAAGCCACGGGCGGAAGTGTCATCCTGGAGCGCCAGCTTCTCACCGAGCGGCGAAACACAGGCGTAAGCCTGGCTGTGACCGCAGCCCTGTTGTGCGCGCTCTTACTCCTCTTTTCTTACGGCAAAAGCGTGCAACTCCCTATCACCGCGCTGGCGCTGAGCGGGATTACCTTACTCGCGCTATCTATCTGGTTGGGTGGTGTCCTTTATCTTGCTTCTGTCCTGGGGCCAGCTACGCATGTCATCGAGAACGCCGAGCGCACGCAAACGTTTGTTGAGATGATCCCAACAATCAGGCCACCCTTTACCTCGGCCCTCGTTGCGCTCGCCTTGTATAGCCTCTTCTCTGTAGAGGCCCGTCTGACCAGCTTCAATAACCTGCCACTCCTGCTCAGCACGCCTTACGGATGGGTTCTCATTGCCGGGCTTATCCTCCTGGGAACCATCCTTTTGCTTACGCTTTATCAAAAGCGTCGGGCGCTGCCTTTCCTGGCACAAGCGGCCTGGCTTGCCGCGTGCGGGACAGTGACGAGCGTCCTGGGAGGTATGGATGTCTCGCGCTCTTTGCAGATCACCCAACAGGAGCGTCAGGCGCTCGCCCATCGGGCAGAGAAGCGACTGGCGAAAATAGCCTATGCCCAGGTCATACTGGGCATGCTGGTTTTACTGTGGCTTGTGCTGGTTTCATTCTTTGGCGGGCCTTCAGCCATCTAAGCAAGTGATTATGGGTTACGCGGCCTGACAGGATGCTCTATCAGCAGATCGCGGCGCGCGTCCCATTGGCGCGCCTCCTCCTCGCGGCCCAAGGTGCGCAGCGTATCAGCTACCCGCTGGAAGCGGGCCGAAGTTGGTTGCAATTGGGCCGCGCGCTCAAAGGTGCGCAGAGCCTCTTCTATCTGGCCGAGCTTCTGAAGCACAATGCCGCGATTTTGCCAGGCAGCAGCATTATCCGGCTCCAGCGTCAGCACGCGATCACAACAGACCAGCGAGTCCTTATAACGCTCCAGCATAAACAACGCATAGCCGCGTGTATTCCAGACTCGCGCCCGGTGATGGTCAAGTTCCAGGCAGGAATCGAGCGCCGAAAGCGCCTCTCCAAAGCTTCCAAGAGCGTTGAGGGACCACCCCAGCCAGAACCAGGTGGGGGCATGGCTGGGATCAAGCGCAGCCAACTGCCGATAGAGCGAGACAGCTTCTTCATACTGCTTCGCGTTGCGGGCCTCTTTTGCCTGCTGCCGCAGCGCCGCCAGATCAGCCGCAGCGGGTGTAGGGCGCACAGTGGGCAGCGTGAACCGCACCGCTGGCAGCGTGGGGAAGGTTTCTCCACGCGGTCTCGTCAAGGTAGAAACGGGGCCGCCTGGCGCGCGCAGCGCCATATCGAGCGCCCGCACAAAAGCGCGCATGGTGGGGAAGCGATCTTCCGGTCTCTTTGCCAGCGCACGCATCACCACCGCATCCACGACTACAGAAATGCCTGGATGTGCCTTGCTGGGCGGCAGCGGCGGCTCAGTCGCGTGTTGAATGGCGATAGCTAAGCCATCCGAACCATCAAATGGCAGATGCCCCGTAAGCAGCGCGTAGAGAATGACCGCCGCGCTATACTGATCGCTGGCAGGCGCCGCATGGCCTTTGCCTTGCTCCGGCGCCATAAACTGCACCGTCCCTGGCGCAACATCCGGGCGCGTGAGATCAGGGGCAACACCACTTAAGCGAGCAATACCAAAGTCCGAGAGCATTAACTGATCGCCCTCGGAGAAGAGGATATTGGCAGGCTTCACATCACGATGAATAATGGGGGCTGGTCGGGTATGGGCGTAATCCAAGGCTGACCCAAGCTGGCGAAGATAGGTGAGTGCTTCTCCAGACGGCAGCGGGCGGCCCTTCATCCGATCTTTCAACGTCCCACCACGCAGCAGCGGCATCAGCAGAAAGGCCACGCCTTGATCTTCGTCGGTGTGATAGACCGGAACAATATTCGCATGCTCTAACCGCACCGCCACCTTGGCTTCGCGCAAGAACCGCTGCCGTAGCTCATCAGCGTTATCATGGCGCGGCAGCAGTGCTTTTAAGGCCAGTTCGCGCTCAAGCTGAAGATCGGAAGCGCGATAGACTGCGCCCATCCCGCCAATTCCCAGCAGCGCATCAATACGGTAGCGATTTGCCAGCACAATGCCTGCCAGAAGGCAGCCACAGCGCACGCAGACACGGACGCCCGGCTCATTTTCATACTGGCACCGCTCATTCACGCAACGCATACTCTGGCTGCTCTCCTGCCTCGTCAGGCTCACCTTATGCACTCTGCTTGCAACGCCTCCGCAAACTCATGTAATCGCTTGATCTGGCGATGGTTAGGAGACGCCTGCCAGCGCTTCGCTTGCACCAGCCGCAGGGAAGCCTCGACTGAGCAGCCATCACGCACCAGCACTGCACAGGTAAGCAAGACACTGCGTCCAACCCCATGTTCGCAATGAATCAAGACACGCTGCCCATCCCGTATCTGTTGCAGGGCATACCCTGAACCTTCCATCAACTGCTCCACGCTCAACGGATGCGTATCCGCTGCGGGTATATGGAGCAACTGGATGCCATCACGATTCAAGGCGGCCTCGTCATCGCGGTATTCTGCGCGGGTATCAATCACGCGCGTAATTCCGGCACGCGCCAACCGCGCGATGTCTTCCTCACGAACGCGCCCACCCACCGCAAGCGAACTTGTCACCCAGCTCATATCCAGCCGGTCAGGCAGCGCCACTCCTACCTGTTCTGCCAGGCGAGCGCGGCTGCTATCTTCAGGAAACAGATGCGCCGCGATGCGTGTCCAGAAACGATAGAACAAGCGCAGCGGAGCCATCAACAGCCAGCGGCCAAAAGAGCGCCGCAGGAAACGCTGCTGCGCTTGCACGCTGCGATGCTCCGCTTCCCCTGCCTCTGCCGTCACTGGTTGGGGTATCGCCAGCGGATCAACCTCATCAGAGGGGGGCAGGCTCGTCATGCAACAGCTCTCCCTGGCTCCAGAACGCCATCCTTTGCTAACACCCGCTCCAAAGCGGAGATGGCGCATTCAATTTGTGAGTCATCCGGCTCGCGTGTTGTTAATCCCTGGAGCGCCAGGCTGGGGGCCACAAGCCAGCGAACGAAGCGCAGGCGATAATAGGTTGCGCCCAGGCGCATTAACTCATAGGCAATAGCCGCAACGACTGGTATCAGCACAATACGTGAGAGAATGCGCAGCACAAGAGGAGGATTGCCCACCAGGGCAAAAACCAGAATCGAGACGACCATCACGACCAGCAGAAACCCGGTGCCGCAGCGGGTATGGACTTTCGACGCCGCGCGTACATGCGCGACATCGAGGGGTTCGCCGTGTTCATAAGCGTTGATCGCCTTATGTTCAGCGCCATGATAGCCAAAAACGCGCTGCACACTGGGCAGACGCCCGATCAGCCAGAGATACACCAGCAAGATCACCAGGCGAATAACCCCCTCCAACACCAGGGCCAGCGCGCCATTGCCCACCTGGCGCTGCGCCAGGCCCACCAACGCCAGTGGACCAAGAAAGAAAATCCCAATGGCAAAAGCCAGCGAGATCGTCAACGTAATTGCCAGCGTCCCCTTACCCAGAGCCGATGATGTTTCTCCATCAGCGCCCGTGACCTGTCCTGTCGCCACATTCGCGGAAAAAGCCATCATCCGCGTGCCAAGCACCAGCATATCCCACAACAGCAGCACGCCACGTAACAGCGGCAGCCGGAAAACGCGATTCTGATAGAGGCGCGGCGCCAGGAGTTCCTCATGGACCAGAATACCCCCGCTGGGCTGCCGAACGGCTACCGCGACAGCCTTTCGACCACGCATCATCACGCCCTCTACAACTGCCTGACCACCATAATTGAATGTCGCCACGATTCATTCCTTGCACAACAAGCTACTGCCGCTGTCTTCTGTGCATCAGCCTGGATAAAGGGAACAAAGCAGAGGATGAGCCATTCCGCCCATCCTCTGCTCTTTCAAGCTTACTCCTCTTTCAGGTTAAAGCGCCTGCGGAAACGCTCGACGCGGCCAGCACTATCAAGAATGCGCTGCTGACCAGTAAAGAAAGGGTGACATTTCGAGCAGACATCCACACGAAGGTTCTGTCTAATGCTCCCTGTCTTAAACGTATTTCCACAAGCGCACGTCACCGTCGCTTCAACAAAGTCGGGGTGAATTCCAGCTTTCATGAGTCCTTCTCTGATCCTTTCGGGCGCAACTATTTATTGCATAGAAACGGGTGTCCGTCCTGCCAGCGCGATGACGGATACCCCAATGATCTTCTACCTTCATTGGCATTGTACACGTCGCCAACCCAGCCGTCAAGCGAAGACTAATCAGAGTCCTTTCTGAAAGCAGCGTTTTTTTGTTTTGCTCACACTTCCTAACAGGTATTCTGGCAAAATGGATACCCCTTCATTGTATCACACGAAACCAGGAAGACTCAGCAGCCGGAACAGTAATGCGCAGATGAACCATTCCCGGCGCTGGCAGTTCATAATACCAACGCCGACTGAATACAACCTGTAGCGCCGCCTTCCAGGCGGCTGACCGTTGGCCGCCTGGAAGGCGGCGCTACAGGTGCTAGCCGCTCGCAGGCAAGAGGAGTGTCAAAGATTAGCACCCCATCCTATTCAGGAGGACGTAGAAGAGTTCTTGTCCCTATTAGGCAGTACCGCAGCCCCTGGCAGTGGCTCAGAGAGGACGACAGGAGGTAGGACCAGAGGATCGTCGCCAGGTTCCTGTTCCTGAGCTGCGCCCGCGTGAAGCGCGCTCCTCCCATTCTCCATCCCTATCGGCTCGGTGGCAGTGATTTCTGTCCCTACCACCACTTTTGCTGCTTCTTCCTGCCTTGTTCCACGCCGGAATCGGCAGGCTAACAAGAATGTCAATGTCAGCGCACGCTCGCGCCGCTCATCCTCATTCATCATCCGCAGCCGGGCTTTTAACAAATCGCTGCGCGTCAGTATCCCTACTAATTGCGTAGGATGTTCAGGGGAAACCACTGGCAACCGCCCAACATTCGCAGCAATCATCCGATTAGCGACAAGCCGCAGCGGCTCATCAGGAAATGCCACGACCAACCTGCGACCGATCAGGCTATCAAGGGCGCCCCCATCTTCCTTATCTGCGCCTCCCAGGTGAGCCAGATCAGAGCGGGTAACGATGCTCACCAGCTTGCCATCAGAATCCACCACTGGATACCCCTGATGGCTGAACCCACTGCTCTGCGAGAAGAACTGGCTATGCGCTTCTTGAAGGGTTATTGAGGCGGGGATTGTCACCACCTGCCGGGTCATTACTTTGCCAACAGTGAGCATCTCCAGCGGGTCTACCGCATATTCGCGGGCCACATGGTATCCCCGTCGAGCAACCTTCTCGGTCAGGATGGAACGCCGCAAGGCCAGAACAGTAAAGCCATGTGAGGCCACACACGCGATCAACAGGGGCAGCAGCAGGTTCACATCATGGGTAAGCTCCAGCGCAAAGATGACGCCTGTGAACGGCGAACGCATCGTACCACCCAGAATAGCAGCCATACTCACCAGCGCCCAAACTCCAGGATCCCCAATAGGGACAACCGTCGCCTCCAGGCCGCCGAGTGCTGCGCCAACCATGAGCAAAGGCGCCAGCACACCACCTGAGGTGCCCGACCCCAGCGCAATCGCCCAGATGGCCGCTTTCACCAACAAGACCGCTAAGAGCAGCTTGAGCGTAAAATGGCCGCTGATAAGCGTTCGGATCGTATCATAGCCGACGCCGAGCGTATGAGGGAAGAAGAGTCCGCCAACACCAACGACGAGGCCGCCCAACACCGGCCACCACATCCAATGGATGGGCAGGCGACGAAAAGCGTCCTCGGCGGCATAGACGGCAACCGTCAGTAAACAAGCTCCAATGCCCGCAATAATCCCTACAATCGGGCAGAGCAACAGCCCTGAAAGCGACATCACTGGATGAGGGGCAGTAGGAAAGAGGGGGCCAGGACCGATCAAGATACTACGCAGGATCGCCGCTGAGGCGCTGGCAACAGCTACAGGGATCATGCTGCGCGGCTTCCACTCGAACAGCAGGAGTTCCACTGCGAGTAATACAGCCGCCACAGGTGAGGCAAACGTTGCCGACATACCCCCCGCTGCCCCTGCTACCAGCAAAATCTTGCGCTCAGATGCGGTCAGGCGCAGAAACTGACCAATGATGGAGCCAAAAGCGCCTCCGGTCATAATGATCGGACCCTCAGCGCCGAACGGGCCACCAGAACCAATCGAGATAGCCGAGGAAAGCGGCTTCAGGATCGCCACGCGCGGTTGAATATGGCTTTGGCCGATCAGAATGGCTTCCATTGCCTCAGGAATGCCATGTCCACGAATGCGTTCTGAGCCATAGCGGGCCATCAGCCCAATAATAAGCCCACCAACCGCAGGTATCAGAATCTCCCACCCTCCCAGGGTATTATTGGCAGGAGAAAGAAAGGTGAAAGAAAAGCGTTGATAGAAAAAGAAATTCGTAAAGAAGCCAATCAACCCCAGCAGCACAATGGCGATCAGCGCGCAAAGTAATCCTACGATCAATGCCAGGGCAGAAAGCCACACCAATCGAATATCGGCAGTAAAATCTCCTAGCTCGCTTACTCCTCGTGCTATGGCCTTCGCCGCTTTATCTTCTTTAGCTGCTATCTTTGAGAGGCGCTGCTTAACACCCACCAAGAGGAACCTGACCATCCAACCTCCTTAAAATTTTTCCCTGGCTCTATTGCCAAGAAATACCGTCCATTTTATTATATCGTTTTACGACATTTCTGCCAAGAGAAGCTTGCTTTGTATCTTGCTTCATAATCTCCACATCACGAGGGATTAGCTGGTTTACATGTGCCACCAATGATATAATTCAGAACATCAATCTCTCACCGAGAGAGGGGCAGCACCCCACCAGGAAGGCTCCCTAGATGACAACCTTCAGATTGAGCGGTAATCCCGGTAGTTCGTAGAAGCTGCTTGAGATTCCTTGTGCACATGGTTGTAGAGAGGAAGTGTTTATGGATGATAGCACGTCTCCATCGCGCCCGAAAACAAAACAGGCCCTCCAGAGCAACTTGCCAGGGCCAGCTACACGAGGCGAACGGGGATCAGAATCCTCGATCTCTCTTGAGCCAGGGAAAATAAGCAAAGCCGAGTTTGAGTCGCTCGCCAATTTTCGCTACGCTATTCGACGTTTCCTTCGCTTCAGCGAACAGGAAGCGCGAAAGGTCGGCATTACCCCCCAGCAGCATCAACTTTTGCTGGCAATTAAAGGGTATCCTGATCGGGAGAGCGCAACCGTCTCGGATCTGGCTGAGCGTTTGCAAATGCGCCAGCACAGTACGGTTGGTTTGATTGATCGGACTGAAGCGCAGGGGTTGGTGCGACGGGAAGCGGGCACAGCGGATCGTCGGCAGGTCTATATTTTTCTGACTCCTGCGGGGGAGGCGCTCTTAGACAGGCTAGCAATCATTCACCGCCGAGAATTACACACGATGAGCGATGCGCTGCAACTCCCCATGTGGAAAGATTCTTCGCCGCCGACCACCTGATGCCTCCAGATACCGAAGAGCAGCGGCAGCAGCCCTCATTTTTCCCTACGCCGCCGCTGTTTAGGGGGTCTATATTCCCGAAAAATAGTACGCCCAATCTGCCACCCAACGATTGCCAGGCCAACAGTCAGCAGAACAGTGAGCGTAATGCCAATCACGCGATCAAAGATCAGCAGCGTGGTTCCTAGAAATCCCCCCACCAGGACACCCGCCAGGGCGCCAATCAAGCACCCTAAAGGGCCACCGTTGGTCGGCCAGGAAGGTTCTTCCGGCGGTTGTCTTCCCTCTTGCTCTTGGTCGCTACTCACGTGAAGGTTCTTCTCTCCTAGTCCTCAATACCAACCGGCAGTAAATCAGTTCTTAGACCGTCCCAAACTGCCGGTCTCCAGCATCGCCCAATCCAGGGACAATATAGCCGCGATCATCGAGTACCTCATCTACCGCTCCCACATAAATTGGGACATCAGGATGCGTCTCATAGAGCTTCTTCAGCCCATAAGGCGCAGCGATGATACACACATAGCGCAGATGCGGCACACCAATCCGCTTGAGCGTGTTGATGGCATCAATAGCTGAACCGCCAGTTGCCAGCATAGGATCAACTGAGAAACAGACCTGAAGATTTTCCGCGCGCCCCATCTGGTTATAGTACTCGATTGGCTCCAACGTGCGCTCATCGCGCCGCAGGCCAAGATGCCAGACCTGCACTTCAGGAAAAACCTCGCGGAACCCTTCAGCCAATCCCAGACCGGCGCGTAAGATTGGCACAACGCCAACTCCACCGGCCAACCGCTGCCCCATCATCGGCTTTAATGGCGTCTCAATCGGCGCGGCAACTAATTTTAAATCAACGGTTGCCTCATAGGCCAGCAGCGCGCCAAGCTCTTTGACCAGCCGATAGAACTCCGCTGGCGGAGTTTGCTGGTCACGCAGACGAGTGAGCTTATGCGCAACAACGGGATGAGTGGAGATAGACACTCCAGGCAGATGCAGCACTTCTTCACGGCTGGGCTGTGGTATCCCGCGCATTGGCAAATCCATCTCGCCAGCTTGATGCTCTGACATACTATCCCCTCCTCAGTACAGCGATGCGCTGCCAAATATCCTGGCCTACTTACTTGCCCGCTTTATCTCCGGTATCCGGCAAGAGTGTCGCATACGGGGGCAATCAGGTCAAGGGCAAGAAATCAGCGGCGGGCAGTGGAAGAGAGCGCCCCTCTTAATCATTGGTAGGATTGACGCGCCAGCATAGCAAAGCTATACTAAGATGGTGTGACACCCAAAGAAGGAGCGCTGGGAATGAGCAAGATTAAAATACGCTGTAGTCAGTGCGGCAAAAGCTTTAAATCAACCAACCCAAAACAACTCATTTGCCCGGAGTGTGAAGAGAAGGCGCGCCGCGCGCGCGCGGCAAAAGCCAAAGGCATGCAGCCTGCGACCAGCGCGCCGACGCCTGCCCCCAGGCAAATACCGCCCGCCAGACCAGCCAGGACCACCGCCTCCCCTTCACAGCCTAAACACCACTGGCTGGACCAGCAGCCAGATGTCAAAATTGCCGCGCTAGGACCGCCAGAGCCGTCACGGCCACCGCGACTGGATATACCAGAACAACGCCCTCCAGTGCCGCCCCAGAGTCTCCGCGCATCTGATGTTGGCGACAAAAAGCCCATGAATCCATTTACTCCAGGCCAGGCCAGACAGCCTGCACACGCCCGTCAAGCAGGATCGGGTACAGTAGCTCTCGCGCAGGATCAGAAGGCCCGGAGGCCAGACCAGCATAAAAGAGCCGGAGGAGAGCGGCCCAAAGTTAGCAAGCATCCAGTAGCCACCCCAAAACCCAGGCGTGAACCGCGCCAGCCAACACCTCCTTTCACCCCGACAGCAGAACAGGTCGCTGCTATCGAGCAACGCTATCTGGAGCTAGCGCAGGCTGGTGAGTTCGATGGGATTCGCACGCAAATCTCCAAAGAGCTGAGTATTCCCAAATCAGCCGTCAAGAAGGCCGTACAATCGCTGCGTGAACGGCAGGAAATCCCTAGCTGGTGGGATCTTCAGGCCTATCATGGCACACCCGAAGATCTGGAGCGAATACGTTCTATGTACGTTCCCCTCCTGCCTACGCCGACAGTCGGGGTCCATAAACAGATCGCTGCCCACCTTGAGCTATCAGCCGGCACAGTTTATCAAGCTATCAAGGTGATTCGTACAGAAATGAACCTTCCTCAGTATAATCCACCTGAAGATCATGGCTCTTCTTCATAACCCCAGGAGCGGAGGGCTTCGGCTTCAAGATGCGTTTCACCCCTCTACAGTAGGAGGGGTGACGCACTGGGAGAGGTCTGGCATACAGCCAGCAGGGTTCAACAACGCTTGACAGTGGCTTGATAACATGATAGGCTTGAAAAAACCGCTTCGTTTTTTGTATTCGCAAGCGCATGCCTGGCAGCATGGTTTCGTCACGCAGGAAGAAAGGGGCAGCCAAAGAATGGCCGCTGAGCGAACTGAGCATCCCCATATCATTCGCGACCCTGACACTCTGAGCGGTGAGCCAATCATTGACGGAACGCGCACCAGTGTTCGGCATGTCGTTCTGCTCTATCGCGCAGGGCAGGAACCAGAGGAAATTGCGCGTACCTACCACCTCCTGCTCGGTGAGGTCTACGACGCTATTAGCTATTACTACGACCACGAGAATGAAATATCGCGCTACATCATTTATGAAGGGGTACCCAAAGACTAAAATCCGTGTATCCTCCCTGAAGTTCGTATTCTTCACCTTGTACGCCACCACCCTCCCCTATGCACTTCTGTCATTGTAGAACATGAACCCCTTCCAACCGGCTCCATTCCGCGAGCAGCGCAGCCTTCTTCCGCCTTGCTCACTGAGGAAAAAGCGCCTTCCACTGCCTCATTTCGTCGAGAGCGGAAGGAGAGGTATTCTAGAAACTTCTCAGAAGTTCAAAACGTCGTAATTGATAGAAAACCCCTCAGAGCAGCGACAGGTTACTCTATTATCGTCTGCTTTGGGGGAACTATGAAAGTAGAAAAGAAGCGTAGTTTCTCTCGGCGGAGAAGGGCCGACAGGAGGTTATATATGATGCAATACCGAGACCTGTTGATTGATGCGCTGATGGATCAAAGTTTTACCCTGGATGAAGCTGAGCAACTCATCTCGCTCCGAGAACGCGTGGAGCGACAACAACTTCAGGAAGAAGCCCTCCGCAACTTCGCTCGCTGGTTAGTGAAACAGGGCCGCTTAAGCGAGTTTGACGAAGGTTGAATGATTCCTTTCTTTCGGAGGTCGGTACGCCCTTCTCTTCCTTGAGAGATAGCGCCGACCTCCCTTCGTCTGGAAAAGGCCGCTCCAGCATATGAATAGCCCATTTTTCCTCCTACTTTTTCTATCAAAACCTGGAATAGCGTAGAATCTTGAATGATCGGTTGACGTAAGGTAGTAACAGGGCTATACTATTTTCTGATTCCTGAGCGTCTCTGGTTGCCCTATCACACCTGCTCCGCAGATGCGACGCTCGCTGCGGATTACCATAATCGTGAGGTCGTGGCCTATGCCGCTCGGAGAAGAGCGCTCAGTCAGGTTTCCCAGTCGTGACCGGCAGCCTTACCTGCTGGAAGGAATGCTTCATTTCCCCCAGGTCTCTGGGTTCCCCCCCCCATTGCCTGCCGCCGTCCTCTGCCACCCGCAACCGGCGAGCAGTGACATGGCAGACCCATTAACTCTTCATCTGGCGCGAGAGTTAGCGCGCAATGGCGTCCTGGCGCTCCGCTTCAACTTTCGTGGGGTCGGCAAGAGCCAGGGTGAGCAAACCGATGGCCGCTTTGAGCCATTGGACATCGCAGGAGCCGTTGCCTACCTGCTGCAACAACCTGAAGTAAATCCAGAAAAACTGTGTCTTGTCGGACACGCATTTGGCGCTTTCACAGCCTTGACCTATGCCCCCTTTGATCCACGGGTGCGCACAGTCGTCGCTATCAGCCTACCCCTTTTCAGGATCAGCAAAGGATTTGCAGAGAAATATGAACGACCAAAGCTCTTTGTGACTGGCGAATTTGATGAGGTCAGTCCTCGACATAAGCTGGAGCCTTTCGTTGCCTCGTTGCCCGGCCCCAAGGGAATGAAGATCATCACTGGCGCCCGGCATCTGATGCACGGCTATGAGAACGAGGCCACCGGCGCTGTCGTCACGTATATCAAGCGTTGGGCCGAGATGCCTGGCGTATAAATCTGTCTGGCCCAGAGAAACATTACCTCAGAGGAACCACCGTGCCAAGTAACCCGCTGAATCCTCTCATCGTGCAAAGTGATCGCTCTGTTTTACTGGAAGTGGACCACCCCCTTCATACTGAAGCACGCGATGCGCTGGCACAATTTGCAGAAATTGAAAAATCACCGGAACATATCCATACCTATCGCATCTCGCCGCTCTCCCTGTGGAACGCGGCGGCCAGTGGCCTGACGCCTGAGCGGGTTGTCGAGTTGTTGCTGCAATTTAGCAAGTACGATATTCCAGCGAACATCAACGCGGATATTTATGACTACATGAACCGATATGGCCGCCTGAAGCTCTTGAAAGAAGACGGTCATTTAGTCCTCGCTTCTCCCGACACATCGCTGATTACTGAAATTGCCCGCCACAAACGCATGGAACCCTACCTCCTCAAGCAAATCAACGAACACACACTGGAGGTTGATCCAGCGCGGCGCGGCCATATCAAGCAAGCTCTGATACATATTGGCTTCCCCGCAGAAGATCTCGCGGGCTATACAGAGGGCGCGTCTTTACCAGTAGCTCTGCGGAGCCTGAGCGTCAGCAGCCACCCCTTTAGCTTGCGCGCCTACCAGGAAGCGTCTGTCAGCGCCTTTCACCTCAGCGGCAGCCCAGGTGGCGGATGTGGCGTCATTGTCCTGCCCTGCGGGGCGGGCAAAACTATGGTGGGCATTGGTCTGATCGCAACGCTCCAGCGCAGCACGCTCATTCTCACTCCGAATACTGTTGCCGTGCGGCAATGGATCAACGAACTGCTTGATAAAACCACCATCCGGCCAGACCAGATAGGCGAGTACACAGGCGACCGCAAAGAGATTCGTCCCATCACCGTCAGCACCTATCAAATCTTGACCTATCGCCCAAGCGAAGAGAGCGATTTCCCCCATTTCAGCCTCTTTACCGGCCAGGATTGGGGCTTGATCATCTACGATGAGGTCCACCTGCTGCCTGCGCCGGTCTTCCGCATCACCGCCGAAATCCAGGCGCGTCGTCGCCTGGGGCTGACAGCCACATTGGTGCGCGAAGATGGCCGCGAGGCTGATGTGTTTGGCTTGATCGGCCCCAAGCGTTATGATGTCCCCTGGCGCGAACTGGAGCGTCAGGGATGGATTGCCACCGCCGAGTGCCACGAGATCCGCGTCAGCTTGCGCGAAGATGAGCGGCTGGAGTACGCTGTGGCAGAAGAACGGGAAAAGTACCGGATCGCCGCAGAGAACCCGATCAAGCTTGACATCGTGCGCCAGCTCATCGCCAACCACGAGGAGGATCAGGTACTGGTCATCGGCCAATATATTGACCAGCTCAAAATACTTGCTGATCTTCTAAACGCGCCGCTCCTGACCGGGCGAACTGCAAACAGCCAGCGCGAGAAGCTGTACGAACGCTTTCGACGTGGCGAACTCAAGCGCCTGGTCGTCAGCAAAGTGGCAAACTTTGCCATTGATTTACCAGACGCCAACGTCGCCATTCAGGTATCCGGCACTTTTGGTTCGCGGCAGGAAGAGGCTCAGCGCCTGGGGCGTATTCTTCGGCCCAAAACAGATGGCAGCTTCGCCTATTTTTACACCATCGTGACCCGCGACACCCGCGATCAGGACTTTTCAGCAAACCGGCAGCTTTTTCTTACTGAGCAAGGGTATCGCTACCTCATCGAAGATGGTGAACGGGTTTTATCCACCGGCATGGCAGCAAGCGCCCCTACCACTACAGGGCAAACCTAGAAGCGACAGCGAGGGTAATCCAGACAGAATCTCCCCGTGCTATAATCTGTGCGCTGGAGCTTTCCTACCTTTTCACCAAGATCAAAAAGCTTCACCAAGAACTAAACGTGTATCTCCTCTCCATTCCTGAACATAGGGATAATGTATCCCTGAATCCACAGGAGGAATATCATGAAGATCATCATTCTGGGCTGCGGACGCGTTGGAGCGACCCTGGCAATGATGATGGATCGTGCAGGTCATACAGTGACAGTCATTGATTACAACAATGATGCGTTTCAACGACTAGAAAGCAGCTTTGGCGGACAAACCATGATGGGTGATGGCATTGATGAAGAAGTGCTGCGTCGCGCGGGGATTGAAGAAGCGGCTGTTTTTGTCGCCACCACCAACGGTGATAACCGCAACATCATGGCAAGCCAGATTGCTACAAAAGTTTTTGCCGTTCCCAAAGTCATTTGCAGGATTTACGACCCTATCCGCACTGAGGTCTATCGAAAGCTGGGCCTTGAAGTGATCTCCCCGACACTCGTAGGAGCAGAGCTTTTCCGCGAAGCTATCGAGGAGAGTGTGGAAAAACCAACATCCAACGCGGCGTCCAGAACCCGCTAGGAGGCTATTTCGATGTATATTATCGTTGGTGGTGGCGGCCAGATTGGCTACTATGTAACCAAGGGGCTACTTACCCAGGGACACGAGGTACTGTTGCTGGACAAAGACCCCCGGCGCGCCCACACCCTTTCGGATGAGCTAGGCTCGGCGGTCTTGCGTGGCGATGCCTGCGAGGCGCGCACGTTGGACGAAGTTGGGTGCAGTCGCGCCGATGTTGTCATTGCCGTAACAGGTGATGACGAAGACAATCTCGTTATTTGCCAGATGGCAAAAGAACGCTTCAAAGTACGCAAGACTATCGCCCGCGTCAACAACCCCAAGAATGAACATATCTTCGCCAAACTTGGTATTGATATTACCGTAAGTCCCACCAAAACCATTCTCCGGTTGATTGAAGCCGAAATCCCCCATCACAGCATTATCTCGCTCATGACGCTTCGCCGCGCCGACCTTGAGTTTGTCGAGGTCAGCGTCCCATCCCAATCTCCTGCCGTCGGTAAGACCCTGGCAGCCCTTAAGCTGCCAGGTGAGTGTAACGTGATCCTCATCGTGCGTGGGCAGGAATACATAGTACCCAGCGGTGAAAGCATCATCCAGGCAGAAGACCAGATCTTCGCCCTGGTAAAAGACGTTGGCGAAACGGCGCTGCGCGAAGCCATTTTGGGTACAACCAGCAGTTGAACCAATACACGAGGCTCAGATGATGATCCGCTGGAGCGCCGCCTTCCAAACGGCGCTTCAGCGGATCATCATCTCCGGCGCGCCAGAGTCTGTTTACCCGGCATTCACCTCTTTCCCTTCCCCATTTACCTTCTCCCTCTACACTGGAGCCATAGCGATTCATTGCATCGTGTTTTACGGCTACCACAAGACCTGTGGAGAGAACTGCTCTATGAGAAGGTGGAGGCTATTCACGCCCTGGTTCATCAGGCGCAAGCGTGCTCGGCATCACCGTTGGCGCCGTGCGCCTGGCCTGGCAGCACTGGGTATCGTTCTAGGAGGCTTGCTCATCGGTTGCACCGTTGACCAGAGCACCCTCCAGCGCGACCCGTTCATGCGCGACATGATGAGCCTGCAACAGCAAGTGGACCAGCCACACAAGATAGGCCAGACTTTTGACGTTGGCAACACGCGCTGGAACATTCGCGCCGCCCACGCCGCCCTGACACTTCGGTTAGGCTCCAACATGGTGAAGGCTCGTGGGAAATTCGTCGTCATAGACTTCACTTTCACGAATACGACCGATCAGCCCCAACATCCCACCGCTGATATGCTCCAGATCGAAGACGCGCAGCTCAACACTCATAAAAGCGATGCCACTACCACCGCTATGCTCGCATCCTGGCAAAAGACTCCCAATTTTCTCAAAGCAACCTTCCAGCCCAATAAACGTTACCCCTGCTCACTGGTCTTTGATCTTCCTGTACAAACGAGCGGCCTCACGCTGGAATTCCAATCATTCCCAACAGAGGACGACCCACCGCCCGATATGTAGCCAAAGGAGGCGCCATGTTCGATACCATTTATGTTCCGGTGGATAACTCTGATTACTCCCATGCCTCTATTGATCTCGCCATCGCGCTCGCCCGCGCCTTTGGCTCTCGGCTGGTTGGCAGCCACGTCTATGCCGCGCGTATGCACGATTACCGCTTCAAGCAAATGGAGTACACGCTCCCTGAAGAGTATCAGGACGAGCAGGAATTGGAGCGCCAGCGCAAGATTCACGATACCCTGATTACACGCGGCTTGCGGCTCATCTCTGACTCCTACCTGGATGTCATGGAAGCTCGCTGCGCCCTGGCACAGCTTCCCTTCCAGTCGAAAACCTTTGACGGCCAGAACTGGCAGGAGTTGGTAAAGGACATCGAAGAAAGCCGCTATGATCTCGTCGTTATGGGCGCGCTGGGCATGGGCGCGGTGAAAGAGAGCCAGATCGGCAGCGTCTGCGAGCGTGTCATCCGTCGCATCAGGACTGATACGCTGGTCATCAAAGATACGCGCCCGCTGCAAGACCAATCCGAGGGGAGTATTGCCGTCGCCATTGATGGCAGCCCGCAGTCCTTCGGCGGGTTAAAAGCCGCTCTTGAACTGGGCCGCGCCCTGAACCGGCCCGTCGAGGCGGTTGCGGTCTATGACCCCTACCTGCACTATTCTGTCTTCAACAGCATCGTCAATGTACTTTCCCAGGAGGCGTCGAAGGTCTTCCGCTTCAAAGAACAGGAGCAGCTTCACGAAGAAATCATTGATACCGGCCTGGCGAAAATCTACGAATCGCACCTGCAAATAGCCAGAACCATCGCCACTGAAGAGGGAGTCGAACTAAAAGTCACGCTGATGGACGGCAAAGCCTGGGAAAAAACCCTCCAGTGGACCCGCCGCGAACGTCCCTGGCTGCTGGTGATGGGGCGGATCGGCGTCCACAGCGGTCAGGAGATGGATATTGGCAGCAACAGCCATAATCTGCTCCAGCAAGTCTCGTGCAACGTGCTGATATGCAGCAGCGTCTACGTCCCCCAGATTGATATTCGCGCTGAAGCCACCATTACCTGGACACCCGAAGCCAGCGCCCGCATGGAGCGCGTCCCAGCCTTCGTGCGCGGCATCGCGCGCACAGCCATTCACCGCTACGCTATGGAGCGTGGACACTCTGTTATCTCCAACAGCATCGTAGATGATGCCGTCAGAGATATTCTGCCAGAATCAGCCGCCCGCGCTATGGGAGTCGCCGCAAAGCAGATCGCCATTGAAGAACAGAGCCAATCAGCCGACCAGGGAGCCACCTATATCTGCGGCGAATGCGGCTATGCCGCCCGCAATGTGCTGCCGGTGGCCTGTCCGGTCTGCCACTCTGGTCCGGTCCGCTTTACCGTGATTGATAAGCGTCTCATCGAGACGGCTGCCGCGCAAGAGGGAGCAATCTCTGAAGAGGAAACCTTCGACGGCGTGAAGGTGAAATGGACTGAAGACGCCAGGAAGCTGCTCTGGACCATGACGGACGCCTACGCGCGCCGCCGCGCCAAAGCGCGCATCGAAAAAATGGCGCGTGTGCAGCGCCTGCCAGCCGTGACTGTTGATTTCGCCAGCCCCATCGTTCAAGAAACCATCGGCGATCTCAGCGCCCTGCACACCAACACTCCGCTCGCCCTTTCTGCAACCGGCCAGGAGGCCGAAGCAGAGGCAGCAGCGGCAGAATCCCCGCAAATCACCTGGACGCCTGAAGCGCGGCAGCGCCTGGCCCTCGTTCCCGAAGGCTTCATGCGCGAAATGACCGAAGAGATTATCCTCACTCATGCCGACGAGCAGCAGGCCAGCGCGATCACGCTGCCCATTGTGGAAAAGGGTATCGAGATTGCCAAAGGCGAGATGGTCAAGATGGTCGAGGCTAAAATCGCCCGCCAGCAGAAGAAAGCGCCGAAAAAAGAAGCGAAAAGCCCGGTAACAAACGGAGCCTGCCCCATCCCACACACAGAGACTCCAAGAGGCGAGGCGCTAAGGGGGGCTGAGGCCGCTGAGCGACCAGCTTTCACCGAGGCGGCGCGGGAACACGTTGATATGCTGGCCCAGCGATCCGAGAGCAGCGGGAAAGGGTCCGCAGAGCGCGCAGCCGAACTCGTTGAAAATCTGTCGGCCCAGCGCGCCGAACGCAAAGGGCTGAATGAAGTCACACCAGAGTTCATCGCTCAGATGGGCAAGAAGCTCGGCTACGGCCACCCGGCCAGCGAAAAGACCTACGAACATGATTTTGTCTGGACCGCCGAGGCGCTGGCAAAGCTGGAAGAAGTCCCCGATTTTTGCCGCGAATTGACTCGCTGGCGTGTGGAGTGGACGGCCTATAAGAAAAACCTGGGCCGATTGATTACTCCTGAAGCTCTGGAAGTCAAGTACGAACTCTGGGGCGAGGTTTCCGAACATATCCGCGAGCGTAACGAGCCGCGCCTGCTCTGGACAGCCGAAGCTGAGCGTCGTCTCGCAAACGTGCCTGGCTTTGTAAAGGGCCAGGTCATCCAATCGGTGGAAGGGAACGCCCGGCAGATGGGATTCTGCGAAGTGACCGGCGCGGTACTCGATCAGGTTATCGCTAAGTGGCGGGCAACCGGCGATTTTCACGAGGGGCGCTATGGCTATAAGTGATCTTACCACCGCCAATGCCCCGCGCATCACTCCATCCGCAGAGCTTTGCATCGCGCGACTTACAGAGGTATCCCTGGTTTTTGGCGATGGCGCCCGCGCGCTGGAAAACGTCAGTCTGGAGGTTGCCCCCGGAGCGTGCGTAGGAGTGCTGGGGCCAAACGGCGCGGGCAAAACGAGCCTGCTGCGTCTGCTGGCGGGCCTCTTGCAGCCAACTAGCGGCCACATTGAGCTTTTCGGCTTGCCAGCCCCAGGCGAGAGTATCGCGGTGCGTCGGCGCATCGGCTACGTGGCCCAGCAGAGCGGCATAGACCAGTATCTCAGCGGGCAAGGCAATCTCCTGCTTGCCGGACGCCTGCACAGGCTGAGCGGCAACCACTTACACCAGCGCACACGAGCTTTGCTGGAATTATTGGGCCTCAGCGAGCATGCCCGGCGTCGGGCCGCCCACTATTCCGGCGGGATGCGGCGGCGTCTGGCGCTGGCGTGCAGCCTTGTTCATCAGCCAGATGCGCTGCTGCTGGATGAACCAACCACCGGGCTTGACACAGCGGGAAAAGCCGCCCTCTGGCGCTATCTACTGACGCTCCAGCAAGAGGGGCTGACCATCATAGCTGCCAGCCACGACACGCAAGAGATCGAGCGCTATTGTGAATGGGTTGTCTTTCTGGATCGTGGCCGACTAGTCATGGAGGGCACGCCAGCCGCGCTCAAAGCGCAGATTCAGGGAGACATACTCACCCTGGAGATGGGCGAACCGCAGCAGGCAGCCAGCACGCACCACCTGCTTCAACACGAGCCATTCATCCGCTCAGCCAGCCAGGGAGAAGCCGAAGGATACGTGCGCCTCGAAGTGATGGATGGCTCAGAGGCCATTCCACATATAGCGCGGCTTCTGGAAACGGCGGGGCTGGCGCTCCGCAGGCTAACGCTCAGCCGTCCAACGCTGGAGGACGTTTTCTTCCGCGCCACCGGCAAGCCGCTCGCAGCGAGCGAGAGCCTCGCTGGAGAGCCAGCTTTACCCTCACCAGATCAAAAATCCCACAAAGAGCAGCCGTTTCGGCGGCGTTACAAGCAGGATCAGCAGCGATGAGACAATCAAGCACCCTAGCGAACAACCACCAACCATCGAGAGCGCAGCAGCCCTCCAGCGCAGCAGCGATAATGGAGGCAGCCTGGAGGCTGGCGGTTGAGACCTTCTGGCTCTTTTGCCGGGCCTGGCAGAAAACATTCCGCCTGCCGCTGGTACTGGCGCTGGTGCTGGCGCTGCCTGCCGTGACGCTCTGGCTGCTGAGCCAGATTTTCGCCAGCATCCACCAGACACCAGGGTTTTCCAGCATGCAATCGCTGAGTTTCTTTGCGCCCGGCATGCTGGTCATCGCGGCGCTTTTTGGCTCATCGTTTGCCGGAATTGGCCTGCTGGGGGACCGCGAATCCGGCTTTCTGGAACGCCTGGCGGCGGCTCCCATCCATCGCAGCGCCATCTTGCTGAGCAAAGCAGTGGCCGATGGCTCGCGCACACTGCTCCAGGGGCTGGTCTTGCTGCTCCTGCTGGCGCTGCTGCATACCCCCATCACGGCGCAGATGTCTGCACTGTGCGGCCTGCTGGCGCTGCTGGCCGTGTTTAGCCTGGCCTTCGCCATGCTCTCCTATGTGGTCGCGCTGCTCACCAAAAGCATCGAAGCATTGATGCTGATCGAGATGTTTCTCTTTCTGCTGCTGCTCTTTGGCAGCAACGCGCTGCTGCCAGATGACCTGCTGCCGGGCTGGATGAGAACCATTTCACTGCTCAATCCTGTCAGCCATACCGTGACGCTGGCGCGCCAGCTTCTGGCTGGCTCAGCCACACCGCTCGCCTATAGCCTGACTTTCGGAGCACTTGCCCTCCTGGCAAGCCTGGGTATGAGCATCGCGGCGTTCAAGATCAAACACATCACCTAGCAGCGAAAGACAAGAAGAGCAAGAAACTATGCCTGTTCCAAATCTAGGACCGAACTCTATCAATTTTCCATTCTTGCCCAATGGCTTTACCATTGGCATCGTCATGCAATTTCATATCCTGCTGGTGGCCTTTATTATGGGAACCGCCATCATCATGGCCGTCAGCGGCAGCGTTCCTCCCAGTCGCCAGAGCCAGCCCTGGGAGCGATTCACCAAGACATTTGCCTGGTTTCTGGCGCAAACCTATTCATTTGGCGCAACCCTGGCCGTCTTTGGCCTGGTCCTGATGTTCGGCCTCTATCCTCGCTTAATGGCGATCATGTCCAGTCTCTTCTTCGCCCCATTGCTCGCTATCTTCGCTGCCTGGATTATCATGACCATCTCCTTGATCGCTTACGCCTATCTCTGGCCCAGGCGCGAGGGGCATCGTGTCCTGCATCAATCGCTTATCTACACCTATGCCCTCGCCGAAACAGTCTTTATCGTCCTCATTACCATGTGGACCTCCTATATGCTCACGCCGAATGGTCGAGATGCCGTCAAAGCGGCGTTCAACGCCACCTGGGGGCCAGAACTTTTTCACCGCCTCATCGGCAATGTTTCATACGCCGGTTTTCTGCTCGCTGCCTGGGGCGGCTGGCGCGCGTTCCGCAAGCGCAGACGCAGCAGTTCGCTGGACAAAGCCTATTATCATTGGGTCGCTCACTATGGCTTCCTCTGGGGCTTCGGTTTTGAGCTGTTGCAGCCGCTGGTTGGCTATTTCTATGTGCTGCGTATCCAGACGGGCAGTCCAGCGACGTTCTACCGCATGATGCTTGGTGATAAAGCCTGGGCGTGGCTGCTTCAGATGGCACTGGTCGGTCTGACCTTCGTGTTGAGCGACCTCTATATGTGGCTGAGCATCCGGCGCGGAGTCATCGAGCGCCGAGGTGTGCAGGCGCTGACAGCCATGCGCGTTGAGGCTGGCGTGGGCGCGCCCGCAGTTGAGGAACTGCGCACCTATAGCACTATAAGGCAAGTTATGCAGCTAGGCGCACGAGCAGAACTGCCGCCTACCTCGCGCGAACGGCTGACTCGGGGCTATTGCAATGCCGCGCTCCTGGCACTGGGCATTCTTGCCATCCTGGGAATTATTCCGGCGAGCGTTCCAGTGCTTGGCTCAATGGCCGTCAAATATGTCTGCCTGATCGGTTTTGTAGCACTCACCTTGCTCACTCTCCCCATCTATTGGAACCAATCAAGGAAGTGGACCTGGGGCAACATGGGCCGAGGCGCGCAATGGACATTGATTAGCCTGGGGGTTGTCCTGATGCTGCTCATGATTGTCATGGGGGGCATTCGCTACAGCAACCCACAAACGAATGTCATCAACGGCAGCATGCCGCTGCCTGCGCTCCAACTTCAACCATCGCGGTAAATGTGTTCTACAGCTTGTAGGCGGGCGTCGAATCCCATCAAGAAGGTGATACGCATGACAAACGTCGTCATACAACCCGAAGCCTGGGTAGGCTGGGGCATCGTTATCCTGTTGCTCTCGGTCTTCATCCTGGTACCGCTCGTGGTGATGGTTGTTCAGCTTCCTAAACTCTGGCGCAAGCGCCGCTACGCGCTCTTCTCGCTGTTTAGCTTCATCTGGCTTGTCACCGTCTTCAGCATCCTGGCCGCCGTCCTTCCCATGTTCATTGCTATTAAGATTCCCTACCGTTGACCTCAACAGGGCTGTTCCAGCCTCTGATTCCAGGTGGAAGTGAGCATACTATGGCCGAAAAAATCTCAAGGCGTCGGCTTTTTATCGCGGGTAATGCTGCGGTCCAGGGCGCGCTGGCCTTGCTGGTGGGCGTGCCAGTGGCTGGCTATGTCCTGGGAGCTATCTTTAGCCCACAGCCAACCGCCTGGGTGAAAGTGGGGCCAATTGCGAACATCCCACCGAACACGCCAGCGGAGTTCGCCATCAGCGCGCCCATTGTTGGCTCAGGACAAAGTACAACCCGGCCAGTCGGCGTCTTTGTCTTGAAAAGCGGCAACCAGCTTTTCACCTTTTACAACGGCTGCACACATATGGGCTGCCCTGTTCAATGGCAGGCATACCAGCAGCTTTTCAAATGCCCCTGTCATGGAGGTGTCTATGATCGCCTGGGTCGTGTCATCGCGGGGCCGCCGCCCTACGCGCTGCGAGAGTTCCAGCACAAAATTGTCAATGGTGATCTCTACGTGTATATCGACATTCTGGACTAGCTGGCAATATGCCCGCGCCAGGCTGGCGCGTCGGCCAGCGAGGAGAGCACGCGTTTAGCCAATTTAGCGTGTTATCAGGAGGCTCCTCATGAAAACGCTCCGTCCCCAAGGGGTGAATATCATCAGCCGGGGCGGCCAATACATCTACGATTGGCTGGATGAGCGTTATCCGCTCAGCGAGTTCCTTAATCGCTTACTCTCCGATCCGGTACCCAAGCGTTTTGGCTGGCTCTATACTCTTGGTGGCGCTATCGTTCTGCTCACCATCACCCAGATCACCACCGGCATCTTCCTGCTCTTTTACTATGTCCCTGACTGGGAACACGCCTATGACAGCATTCAGGCCATCAACTATACCGTCCCCTTTGGCAATTGGGTGCGCGGCTACCATTACTGGAACGGCTATATGCTTGTCTTCCTGCTCGGCCTGCATATGGCCCGCACCTATTTTTCCAGCGCCTACAAACGCCCACGCGAACTGACCTGGGTGGCTGGCGTCTTCCTCTTCATCTTGATGACCGCCGTCGCCTATACCGGGGCATGCCTGCGTATGGACCAGACCGGCTTCTATACCTTCATGGTGGGTGAACACATCATGGGCTGGACACCCATCGTCGGCCTCTGGTTCAAGGAAATCTGGCTCGGCAGTGATCGTATCAATCCTGCGTCACTCACGCGCACTTTCGCCCTGCATGTCTGGGTCTTACCTTCGCTGCTGCTGGGCTTCATCTTTGTTCATGTGCTGTTCGTCGTCCTCCAGGGTCAGTATGGCTCCTGGCTCAACTATCGCAAGCGACGCAGAGAACACCTGGCCGACACGCTCAGCATGGAGGGCGATGAGTTTACCTCCCATATCAAAGCTCAGGAAGAGGCCAATAGTCCTAAAAGCCGCAAGCGCCAGGTTCCAGACGACACCGATTACTTCTTCCCGCAGCATTCGCTCCGCGAGGGCATCGTCACACTTGCCTGCTTCCTGGTCATTGTCTTGCTCACCCTCACCGCTTTTCCTACTCTGGATGAGCCTGCCAATGCCGCTACCAGCACGTTTGTACCCCTGCCAGAATGGTTCATGCTTCCCGCCGACCAGATGCTGCCCTATCTTCCAGCCTGGATGATTCCCCTGCTGCCGGTCATCTTCGGCGTCTTCATTATGTACTTGATTCTTCTGCCTTTTGTAGATCGCCATCCAGCGATGAACATCTTCAAGCGCCCGGTTGCACTGGCTACCGGCATCATCGTGGCCTTCAGCATCTTTACCTTGCTACTACTGGCGATCTACCGAATCGAAAACTTCCCAACCCAGTAAATGCCCGCGCGGAGGTAGGCTATGGTCCTTGCAGATACGATCTTCTCCTTCTGGGGAAGCCAGCTAGTGATTGCCATCATTGCTGAATCGCACATTCTGATTGCCGCCGCACTCACCGGCCTCATCTTTATCGCCGTGACTACTGAGAGCGTCTATTATTTCACCGGCGATAAACGCTGGGATCGGTTTGCCCACGGCATTGCCAGAGTGCAGGTTATCACCTTCGCGCCCGGCAGCTTCATTGCCATCATGTTCGTGCTGGTGTTAGTGATGCTCTGGCCGCTCTTCTGGACAACTCTCTTTCGCATTACATTCTGGCCGTTCGTCATGGAGGCGGCGTCGTTCATCCTGTATATTCTGTACCTCTATACCTGGTACTACACCTGGGACACCCTCAAAGGCTATCGCGCACTGCATCTCTCCATTGGCTACCTGCTCATGTTTGTCGCCTGGGCGCAGCAGTTCATGGTGGATATTGTCGCCTCCTACATGCTCACGCCTACAGAGCCAAACAGCCTGCAATCAGTCATCTTCAATCCCACCGATATTGTCCTCGATTTTCACCGCGTTGTCGGCAACATTTCGTATGCAGGGTTTCTCATCGGCGCGTATGCTGCCTGGCGCTTTCTTCGCGCTCGCTCCCTGGACGACAAGGCATATTGGGACTTTGTTGGCGGGCTGGGCCTGCTGTTTGGCATTGGTCTGATGATGCTGCAACCCTTCATCGGCTGGCAGTATGCTCAATTGATCCGTGACCACGCCCCCAGCGCCTTCTATCGCATCATGGGTGGCGGAGAGCGTTCTTTTCTCTTCTTGATCCAGGTCATCTTGCTAACCGCGCTCTTCTTCTTCAGCGCCCTCTACATCAGCGCCCAGATGCGAAAAGCCAGAGCAAGGCACGCGCGAGCGGCTACCCTGCTGATGATCTTACTCCTCTTCTTTGGTGGCTGGCTCTGCCTGCCCTCCCATTGGAGTCCTAACGTGCTGGGTCTCGATCTGAGCTTTCTGGGGCAATTAGGGCTGATGAATCCCTGGAAATATGTTTCCCTGGCGGGCCTCACGCTCAGCGGCTTCCTCATGTTTGGCGCTTATCTGGGATCGATCCAATCAGGGTTGAAGTGGGGCGCGCGGGGCATCTTACCCCATATCATCCTCCTGATTCTAGGCTTCGTGGTCGTTGGCATGATGTTTGATATGGGGTTAATCCGCGAAGAGTCACGACGCCCCTTCTTGATTTACGGGCGGATGTATATTCAGCCACAAAGTCCCGATATGACCCCATCTAACGAATACGCGCCGCCAGCACGCGATATTCACAACATACCTTAGATCTTCGCAACAGGATATGCACAACCTATCTTATGAAGAACCCAATAGAAGAAAGAACCCAGCGGATGCCCAGGCGTCATCTTCAGCTAACCATCCTGCTCATCCCCCTGCTGGCGCTGGCGGCCTGCGGCGGCAATAGCGGCGCAGCCTGGGGGCCGGGCAGCACACAGGGCAATACCAGCACCCAGCATATCGTCCAACAAGGCGGACTCATTATCTTCGCCAGTCCAACTCTCCAACTGGTGTTGCCAGCCCTGGCAGACGCCTTCTTTACATCACGCGGCCTCACGATCCCCTACGTTTTTAATTTCTCCACCGCCCAGGTGAACGCTATTACCGTCAATACGCTGGCCGATGTCGATCTGCTTATCACCGATGACCTCCAGACGATGCTTGATGCCCGCGCTATTGGATTCACGCAAAGTGTAGGGACAACGCTGGCAACCGATGATCTGAGCGTCGTGCTTCCACCGGCCAACCCTGGCAACATTCATACCCTGCAAGACCTTGCCAGGCCAGGGCTGCGCTATCTTGGCATCTCCAGTCTGGACGGCCTCAACCGACACATTCAAGGGACGCTCGAAAGCATGATCCTCAATCCGGCCTTCGGCCAGCAATACTCCGCCCGTGTGTACGGAAACCTCATCAATAATTATACCGATGGGCCAGCCGCCGCGCAGGCGATAGCCAGGTCTCCCTCCGCAGGCGATTTTGCCATTGTGTACCACACCAACTACCTCACAGTCGAGCGACAGCACGGAGCAAGCGCGCTCCGTGAACTTTCCATCCCGGCGTCCTTCAATCCACCTGTTGCTATGCTGGCAGCCCTCGCAAGCCATGCCGCCAACCCCGGCCTCTCCCAGCAGTTTATTGATTTCATGCGCTCCCCCCAAAGCCAGACCATCTGGAAACAATACGGGTTCCGGCCAGCGCCATAGCCCGGCACAACACGCCTTGCCTTTCGCCATAGCTGACACCGCCTCCACGCGCAGCGCCATCTCGGCGGGGCTACAACAGCGCGCAAAAATACAGTATATTGCCGATGCGTTGCCCGGGCTAAACAGGCGATACTTAGGGTGAGAGAGACCCGCGACGCCTGATCGCAGAAAGAGTACAATGTGCATCAGCGATCAGCCCATTCTGGCATTATCAGATACACATCATTCTGGGGAACCCACTCAGCCTGGTGGGAGAAGGAAGGGAACGTATGCAAGCATCGCCAAATCGCATCGGCAAATATGAACTCATCAGCCGATTAGGGCGTGGGGGCATGGGTGAAGTCTATAAAGCCTTCCATCCGCAACTCCAACGCTATGTCGCCATTAAAGTCTTGCTCACCAATAGTGAAACTGATCCCGAATTCATCGCGCGCTTCCAAAACGAAGCGATGGCCGTAGCCCGGCTGCGTCACCCTCATATCGTGCAGGTCTTTGATTTCGATATTGAGGGCGACAAGCCCTATATGGTCATGGAATACGTTGAAGGTGAAACCCTGGCGCAGCGTATGACGCGCTACCACCGCTCCGGCCATATCGTACCGCCTGATGAAGTGGTGCGCCTCTTCCAGCAGCTCTGCGCAGCGGTTGATTACGCCCACAAGCAAGGCATGCTGCACCGAGACATCAAGCCAGCCAATGTCATTATTAATCGGCAGGGTGATGCGGTCCTCACGGATTTTGGTCTTGCCAAGATCAGCGGCGTCTCTGGCCTGACCGCCAGCGGCCTGGTCATCGGCACACCGCACTATATGTCACCTGAGCAGGGCCAGGGCCAGGCAATGGACGCCCGCAGCGATGTCTACTCGCTCAGCGTCATGCTCTATGAAATGCTGGCCGGGAAGCTGCCCTTCGATGCCGATACCCCGGTGGGCATCATTATGCAGCACATTATGACGCCGCCGCCGCCCATCGAGGAGACCAATCCGGCGGTATCGAACGCGCTCGCGCAGGTGGCGCTGGTCGGCATGGCAAAAAAACCCGATGAACGCTTCCGCACCGCAGGCGCGATGGGCGCTGCTATCGCGTCGGCGGTGAACCAGCCCCCCATACGCATTAACATCGGGGAGGCAGCAGGGACACAAGACGCCCTGGCAACCGTCGCCAATCCAGCGCAGCCAGCAAACCAGACTAACATCGGCACAGTGGCAACCAGACAGGCTGATGAACCAGGCACGCCAGCGTGGCAGGCTGGCAACCTCGGTAACGCCGGGCAGCCGCCAGCAGGGTTTGTTGGTCAAGGGCCAGCGGGAGCGCGGCCTGTGGCTCCAGGGATAGCGCCGCCAGGCATGGACCGATCACGACGCAAACCAGCAAACCATCTTGGCCGCTACGCCGTAATAGGAACCATCCTGCTGCTTATCATCATTGGCAGTGGCATCCTGCTCGTTGCGCTGGGCAATAAAACGAACACTCAGACGAATACACCTCCTCTCACCGGCAGCGTAGGAACGGTCACATTCTCCGACAGCGATGCGAACGACTTCCAGCACCCCGCCAATACTCTGAAAGCAGCCTTTACCGGCTTACAAAAACCGGCGGCTGGCTCAACCTATTTTGCCTGGCTCTGCGATTCTGGAAGCGCAGCCTGTACCCTGCTGGGGCCGGTCCAGGTCCAGACAGATGGGAGCGCAACCCTGAACGTAGCAAAGGGGAGCAACCTCCTGGGAGTGAAAGACCTGACCAGGTTATCAACAGACCTGACATTCCAGATCACTCAGGAGCAGACCGAAGCCTCGGCCCCACCTGCCAGCCCATCCAAAAACGTCGCCTATCTTGGGAAAATCCTGAAAGAAGTCTTGCTTCATATTCGCCACCAGGTGACGGCCTTCCCCAACAAGGGTCCCCTCTTCCCAGGCAATAACACAGCCCTGGATACCGGGCTGGGCGTAGACGCGACCTTGCTGAATCAACTGGCGAATCAGCTCAAAAATGCAGGTACACTCTACGATAGAACGGTAGCGGCAGAGTATATTCTGAACCTCATCGCTGGCAAAGTTGGGCAAAAGGACTGGAATCAGGATGGGCAGACCGGCGCCTTCAAGGGAGATGATGGCTTCGGCCTGGGCGCAGATGCAACCATCAATGCCAGTGATTGCACCGGCCCAGCAAATGTCAAATCCTATCTCGCGTTCACCATGCAGCACTCCTGTCTTGCCGCCAAAGCCAGCGGCGCTTCGACCCTCCTGAATCTGTTTGATAAGATTAAGAATGCTGGCGCCAATATCGCCGCAGCGATTAAGATCATCCAGCCAATCGCCCAGAAGATCGCTCAAGCCACCGACGCGAGCGCCTTCAGCGAGGGCGATATAAATACCCTGGTGGTCACAGCTAATAACCTGCTCAACGGCGTCACCGGTGAGACGCAGCAGCAGGACGGCGCTCGCCAGATTTTATCTTACAGCCAGGGGATGGCAGAGATCACTATCAACAGGGCCTAGCCCGCTGGTCCTAGAATGCCCCTCCAAACTGGGTGATTGATGGCACAGTCTGCTATAATGCACATCGGCGCAGTGATGCCACTGCGCCGATGTGCATGCCGCTCAGAGAACGATGGAGACCAGCATTATGCCCGACAGTGACCAGCCCAATCGCCTGCCGCGTCATGACGCGGCAAACCAGGCCGCCACTTCTACCAATACAGAACAACGCCCAGGAGGGCTGGCCGAAGCTGATGCCCTCATCACGCAACCAAGCCTGTTCTCCAAAGAAGTCAAGATCGTCCACGCGCCTGCCGCTGAAATTGTGCCGCCCACCGCTGAAAGCAGCCTGGCGGAATGCGCTCCGGCCTACCAGGAATATCTGCGGCTAACGGCTCATTCGCGCTATACGATTACCTGCTTTCTTTCGGACCTTCGGCTCCTGAACGAGTACCTAGGGAATGAGACGCCCATTGGCCGCATTGCCAACAACGACCTGACCCGCTGGATGATGCACCTGCGTTGGGAGCGCGGCCAGCAGCCTGCCCCTAAAACAATGGCGCGGCGGGCAACCTTCCTCAAGAACTTCTTTGGCTGGCTTGCCAGCGAGCGCATCCTGCCGGAAAACGCTGCTGCTGGCATCGTCCTCACGCGGCCATTGCCCCCGCTGCCTGAGATGCTTTACGAGGAGGAGATCGAGCGGCTTGAAACCGCTGCCGCCGAAGATAGCCGCAGCCAGTCTCTGGTCATGCTGCTGCTGCACGCTGGCTTGAAGAAAGAAGAAGTGATGGCCTTGCAGCTAAGCCACTTCGACCTCAGCGACCCGGCGCATCCAGCCGTCTCTGTACAGTTTACCGATCAGATCAAACAGCGCAAACAACGACGCCTGACCTTGCCTGCTGAGTTCACCGAGGCTTTTCAACGCTATCTGACTAAATACCGACCTCAAGGCAAAGTCTTCGACTGCACCGACCGCAACCTGAACTATATTCTGGCGCGGGCAGTACGCAAGGCGCGCATTCAGAAGCGCGTCACGCTCCAGCTTCTGCGCGATACCTACGCGGTGCGTCAGCTTCAGGAAGGCATGCCCCTGGACATCCTGCGCGAGAAACTGGGGCTATCTGAAGAAGCCTGGAAAGAAGCATCAGAAAAATATCGCAAGCTCATTGCCAGCGCTTGAAACCAGTGATCCGCAAAGAGTGGAGGACTACGCCACGATGCCTATCTTGCCCAACCCATCGCCAACCGCCCAACACCTGATCCCGCCACCAAGCCGACCCCGCAGTCGGCTGAGCGGTCTGGTGAACGTCACTATCGCGGTAATTGCCCTTGGGTTGATCTTTTTTCTGGGGTCGGGCTGGCTGACGAACGCCTCGTTTTTCCTGGCAAAATTGCATCCCCAGGCTGGAACAAGCGCGCCAGGCGCGGCCATTTCCTTCCAGGGTTTTCGTGATGTCTGGCTGCGCAAATGGGGCGACCAGCAATTCATGAAACCTGACTCTCGAAAAATCCTGGCCTCTCAAGCCAACGACTATCATATGAACACGGTGGCGATCCAGGTGACAGGCGACCAGGGGACAAGCCACGACACCAAAGTCAGCTATAAATCCACCGACTCAGGAAATGTCGACTCGTTGCCAGATCAGGACATCGAACAGGCCATTACGGACGCGCAAGCCGTTGGCTTGACCCCGCTATTAACGCTAAACATGCTGCTGACCCATGATCAGACGACTACCTCGTCAACGGCCATTGGGAACCTCTGGTTTAATACGCCCGGTCAAATCTCCATCCAGTTCGAAGTAACCTCAACAGCAGAACATCAATGGTTCGACAGCTACACCGCCTACGCCGTTCACTACGCGCAGCTCTCGCAGAAGTACCATCTGCCCTATTTTATTTTTGGGAACGATCTGGTCAATATGACCACCGACACCAAAGCAACCGGCAAGGGGACCAAGGGAGCTACAGGCGCTCCTGGCGAGAAGCTGACCTGCACTGGACGCCGTGACTGCGAGTGGAGGCACGTCATCAACGCCCTCAAAAGCGACACCTATACCGACTATCAGGGCCATCAACAGACCGGCGGGGGCTATCAAGGAAAGTTGATCTACGGGGCCTCCTGGACCAATGCCAATGACTCCAGGGTGCCAATTGAGTTCGAGCATATTAGCTGGTGGGACGCCGCGGATTTTATCGGCTTGGATGCCGGTTTCCCGCTCACGAAACTTGCCGCCGATGTGCCTGTCGCCACCCTGGTTGATGCCTGGCATGGCAAACAAGACGACCTGGACCTGGCGGGTCAGGGCGACATTGTTGGCCGCCTGGGAGGACTGTACGACAAGTATCAACATCCCATCCTTTTCACCTCCGCTGGCTACGAGAGCGTCCCTGGCTCCAATATCAGGCCAGGCGCTACCGCGCCTACTACCCGCGACGACCTCGAACAGGCGAATGACATGGAAGCCCTGCTCAGGGCTTTTCCGCAGAAGACTGCTCCCTGGTTTGCGGGCGTCATCTGGTCCTTCGATGAGCCGAAATGGCCGCGCTCCTCAGTTTCGGGATGGGCTACCTCTACCGCCTGGGCAGGCGATACGGTAAACGGCATAGGCCAAAACGACGCCAAGCTAGCGGGCAAGTTCCTGGCTCGATTCTACCAGGGGCGCCCTATCTCCGACGAGTAAGGCGCAGGATCGAAACGCGCCAGACAAGCCGGGCCGCTCACAGCTTCCGGTGAGCGGCCCGCTCATTTTTTGCTCAATCCGCTCCGGCAGCGCGGGTTTGCGGCACGCTTCTTGAAGAGGCACAGGGGCTGCAAAAGCTTTGCGACGCCAACCAAGAGCAGAGCGATTGAAGATACGCGCTAATACTGATATACTATTGACCACGCACGCCTCACAGCATCGGGTAAACAATCCTCATACCGGGAAGCTGCTGGGCGCCCCATCCCTGGTAGTAGACAAGGAGCAGATTGCAGTATGAAAGTCTATAAGGCGGAGCAGATTCGCAACATCGCCCTCATCTCTCATGGTGGAGCAGGCAAAACTTCGCTGGTGGATGTAGCGCTCTATGATACCGGCGCTGTGACGCGAGTCGGGAAGGTAGATGAGGGCACTTCGATTTCAGACCACGATCCCGACGAGATCAAACGCCGCATGTCGATCAACCTTACCGTAATCCCCATCGAATGGCGCGATACCAAGATCAACTTTCTCGATACGCCCGGCTACGCTGATTTTGTCGGCGAGGTGAAAGCTGGATTGCGCGTCGCCGATGCAGCCGTGGTGGTTGTCACCGCTGAAAAGGGGGTCGAGGTTGGCACCGAACTGGTCTGGAAATACGCCGATGAACTCAAACTGCCTCGGCTGGTGTTCGTCAACAAGCTGGACCGCGAAAATACCAGCTTTAGCCGCGCGCTGGAATCCCTCCAGGCGCAGTTCGGTAATAAGGTCGTCCCTTTACAAGTTCCCATTGGGGAGCAGGCTGGCTTCAAAGGCGTCGTCAATCTGGTAACGCGCAAAGCCTACACCTTTGATGGCTCCAAAGTCCAGGAAGGGGCAGTGCCAGCTGAATTAGAATCCCAGGTCGCGCAGTATCGAGAACAACTCATTGAATCGGCGGTGGAGAGCGACGACGATCTGATGAGCAAATACCTGGAAGGTGAAGAGCTTTCCCAGGCCGAAGTTGAGCGTGCCGTCAACGCTGGCGCGTCCTCTGGTGCGCTCATACCTGTTCTCTGTGGCTCGCTTGCCAAAAACATCGGGGTCCAACCCCTGCTTGACGCCATCGTCGAATTCCTGCCGAGCGCGGCTGCTGCCCAGCAAAGCCTTGCTGCCCAGGCTAACGGGAATGTAGCCGCCTTCGTCTACAAAACAACCGCCGACCCTACGCGCGGTCTGATTACTTTCTTCCGCGTCTACAGCGGCTCCTTGAAGCCAGACTCGCACGCCTGGAACCCGCGCACCAATACCGATGAGCGCATCGGCCAGATATTGCTGATGCGCGGCAAGATGCAGGAACCCGCCACCGAGGTTCCGGCGGGTGACATTGCCGCTGTCGTCAAACTGCAAAATACACATACCAACGATACCCTCAGCGTCAAAGAAAAGGCTATCAACCTGGACCCTATCGCCTTCCCACCGCCAGCCTTTACGGCAGCAATCGCCCCGAAGACGAAAAGCGACCTGGATAAGATGGGTACCGCGCTGAGCCGTGTCGCCGAAGAAGACCCAACCATCCATATTACCCGCGACCAGGAGACCGCAGAAACGTTGATCTCTGGCATGGGCGAATCGCATATAGACATTACCATCGAGCGCATGCAGCGCAAGTTTGGCGTCGAAGTCGAAAAGCACGACCAGCGTGTTCCCTATCGTGAAACCATTCGCAAGCACGCCCGCGCGCAGGGCCGCCACAAACGGCAAAGCGGCGGTCACGGCCAGTTTGGCGATGTCTGGCTGGAGATTGACCCCTTGCCAATGGGCAGCGAAAAATCCTTCGAGTTTGAGAACAAGATCGTTGGCGGTGTCGTCCCTAAAGAGTATGTGCCAGGCGTCGAAAAAGGCGTGCGAGAAGCCTTAAAGCAAGGCTTTGTCGCTGGCTATCCCATGATTGGCATCAAAGTCGCTCTGGTTGATGGCAGCTATCACTCGGTAGACTCATCCTCCCAGGCGTTTGAAGTGGCGGCTTCGTTGGGCATGAAAAACGCTGTGCCTCTTGCCAACCCAACACTTCTGGAGCCAATCATGACCGCCACTATCATCGTGCCAGACGGCAACATGGGCGATGTCATGAGCGATCTAACCACCAAACGCGCGCGCATCCTGGGTATGGAGCCTGTCGGTGGGGGCATGCAGCAGATTACCGCCACAGTTCCGATGGCCGAGATGCTGCACTACGCCACCGATCTCCGCTCCATTACCCAGGGGCGCGGCACGTTCCACATGGAGTTTTCCCAATACGAAGAAGTGCCAGCCACCCAGCAGCAGCAGATCATTGCTAACGCCGCCAAGGCCAGCACTGAAAGCGGGTCATAGGCTGCAAAAACAAACGCGCTTAAGAGGATGGGCAAGAGCAGGACACGCCGCAGGAAGTACCGGGCGCCGGTGCGGCGTGTCCTGCATCACCTGAAGGGAGCAAAGCGTCTATGCAGGAATACACCTCCACACTGCGCCTGCGGATGAGCGCCGCCGACGCGCATTACGGCGGCAATCTGGTGGAAGGGGCGCACGTCCTCAAACTCTTCGGCGATGTCGCCACCGAACTGGCGATCCAGTGCGATGGCGACGAAGGCTTATTGGCCGGGTACGAGAAGATAGAATTGCTTGCCCCGGTCTACGCGGGAGATTTCATTGAAGCGACGGGGCGCATTATCCGCATAGGCCGCACCTCGCGCACCATTGAGTTTGAGGCGCGCAAGGTTATCCAGCCACGCCCCGACATCAGCGACTCTGCCGCAGACATTCTGCCAACCCCCGTAATAGTCGCCCGCGCCATCGGAACCACTGTCGTGCGCAAAGAGCGCCAGCGCATTCCCCATCCCGGTGAATAAGGCCAGATGTGGCCGCCTGATCCTGCTGGAAAGCGAACAAGAAAAAGGCCGGGTATCCTTCATATCACCCGGCCACCAGAGGGGAAGATGGCGCGACTCGCTCTGGCGGAGGAGGTGGGATTCGAACCCACGGTGCTTGCACACACGCGATTTCCAGTCGCGCCCACTAGGCCACTATGGGACTCCTCCAGAAGCGCAGCAAATCATGCGGGGAAGCACGCTGTATTGGCAGCGCCCTCCTTCGCGTTTCTTGCCGCCTGGCGGAGAGGGTGGGATTCGAACCCACGAGGCTTTCGCCTACCGCTTTTCGAGAGCGGCACCATCAACCACTCGGACACCTCTCCAGATTGCATCCGTCTAGAGTATAGCATACGCTTGCGCCCCAGGCAAGAGACTTTACGCTCCACACCATAGCCCAATAGGGCAAAGTCCAGATTGATCGTTTGACGGAGCCTTCTGCGCCCTATAGAATGGCAGTGTTTGCCGAAGGGCATCTTTCTAGCCCATCATTATGAGACGAGGACGCAGCTTTGTGGAGAAGGCCGTAGATACGGGTTCTATCGCTTCAACCCCCGACCATCAACCGGCAATAAGCGGAGCATTCAGGCTCATTGCCGCTGGCGCAATCCTGCAAACCATCGGTGAAACGCTGGCCCTTGGCGCAAGCGGCGCATTACCGGCTGGCGGCGCGCTGCTCATTTTTAGCAGCGTCGCAGGAGGCGTCGTCTTGCTCTGGTTGGCGCTCTGGAAGGTGACTAGAAGCCCTGGCGCAGCGACTGAAGAACCGCAGCAGGTATCTACCGCCCAGCCAATTCGGCTCAGAGGGCTGACACGGGTTGGTCTCCTGGCCCTGTTATGCCTGGCGGCCCTCTGGACAATCGCTACCAGCGGCGCGCTGATCACCCAGCATCCCCTTGATCCATCTGTCTATGACTCCGATGCCGCCGCTTTCATTCACTATCAGGCAGAAGATGTCCTGCGCGGCATCAACCCCTACACCGACGAGGCAGGCTTCTGGAAAGCCATTAGCCAATTTCCCAACGCGGGCGCAACGCCCCTGCGTCGCGGCCAATTTGCCGGGCAAGCCTTCAGCCCGGATGACGCAACCGTTGCCGCGCTCCTACAAGCCAGCGCACAGAACCCCATTCGCGCCGGACCCGAATTCGACCCGGCCTCGCTGCACAGCTATCCGGCAGGCAGTTTTTTGATCGCGCTCCCCTTCATTTGGGCAGGCTTTTCCAGCACGCAGCCGCTCTACGCGCTCAGCCTGCTGCTGCTTTTTGGCTTGCTCATTCACTGGACGCCGCAGGGCTGGCGTTGGCAAACGACACTGCTGCTGCTGAGTCTCTCTATCCCCATCACGCTCACGCTGCGCTCTTCGTTTGAGGTCGTCTGCATCCTCTGCATCGTCGTGGCCTGGCGCTCTCAGGCAAAGCGCCTCTGGTTCTCCGCAGCCCTATTGGGCGTGGGCTGTTCGATCAAACAACTGACCTGGCTCTTTCTCCCTTTCTATCTGATCTGGGCGCTGCGGCAGCGTGGCTGGCGGGCGGCAGCCTTCGCTGGATCCATTTGCCTGCTTGTCTTCTGCGCCATCAACGCGCCCTTTCTCATTGCCTCGCCCGCCGCCTGGGCCAGCAGCATGCTTCTGCCTATCTCCGAGCCTGCCTTCCCCGGCGGCGTCGGGCTGATTACCCTCGCTCAAGGCGGGTGGACACCGCTCTTTCCTGCCTGGGTCTACACCGCGCTGGAGAGCGCAGCCTATCTTGGCGCGCTGGGCTGGTACAGCGCGCGGCAGTTGAGGCGCGAGGCAAGCGGTAAAATGGGCTTTGACATGAGCGCCTGGGGCGTATTCCTGGCTCTGTTGCCCCTCTTTCTTGGCTCACGCAGCCTGATCTCTTACACCATGTTCTTGCCAATCCTCGCGCTGGCAGCGATCTTCCAGCAGGACAGCCTCCAGCATCACTCGGTCAGATCTCCGCTAGAAGTCCAGAAGGGAGGAGCAGCACATCTATGAGCGAAGAACTGGCGGCGCCATCCGCCCCAATCGCTGACGCGCCTGAAAGGACTTCTATCTGGCTGTGGATAAAACAGCAAATGAAAAACGACGCGGCAAAGACCGCTTTTGGAGCCTGGCTGGCGCTGCGCTGCTACTGCGCCTTCATAGGGGTGGCGCTCTATAGCATTCTGCCAACCAATGTGTATACTACCGACCTTCAGATTGCTTTTGGCGGCCATCTTCCCGCCTGCCCTCAATATGTCGCCCCGCTGGCCGGACTACCTGGCGCGCTGGTGGGCATGTGGCTGCGCTGGGATACCCCCTGGTATCTTGAAATTGCCGCGCATGGGTACAGTTGCTATGGCAGTTCGGCCTTCATGCCCCTGTACCCGCTTTTGATTCGCGGGATGGGTATCATGATAGGCGGCAATAACCTGACAGCGGCCCTGCTCATCTCAACTATCGCCAGCTTCTTTGCCTTTTATCTGCTCTATCTACTCGCCAGAGAACTGACAGGCTCAACTGAGATCGCCAGAGCCTCGGTCATTGTGCTCGCGCTCTTTCCAGTTTCCTTTTTTCTCATGGCAGGCTACACCGAAGCGATCTTTCTCGCCCTGGCAATCGGCGCATACCTCGCTGCGCGGCGTGGCTCCTGGCTAGTGGCTGGAGGACTGACAGCCCTGGCAACCCTGACACGCCTGCAAGGCATCCTGCTGCTCGTGCCGCTGGGCCTTGAACTGCTGCTGACACGGCGCAGCGAGGTACGAAGTTGGCGTCCCTGGCTCGCGCTCCTTCTGGGGCCGATGGCGCTGGCCTTCTTTATCGCCTACATCCGGCTCACAGAGGGTCTCGGCCTTCCCTGGGAGCCGCTCAGTTCAGCGCGCGGCCCCTGGCACTTGAGCTACGCCTGGCCCTGGCAGGGCATCATCGCCGATCTCAGCGCGCTGATCTCCCAGCCCGATCTGGGAACATTCCTCTCGTCCAAATTGTTTGACCCACTCAGCGCCGTCCTCTTTGCTCTCTGTACTGTTCTGGCCTTCCGACGGCTCAATATCCCTCTAGCTGTTTTTCTTGCGGTAATGTGGCTCAGTTCAGTCATTAAAGTGAATTCGGATGGCTCTACGACAAGCACCAGCCGCTACATGCTGGCCCTCTTCCCCGCGTTTATCGTGCTGGGTATGCTGGTGGTTCGCTGGCCCCGGCTCGCTCGTTTGGGCGTAGGGATAGGCTCAGGAATCCTGCTCAGCGTCTATCTCTTTATCTTCTTAATCTGGGGCTGGGTTGCCTGAAAAGGTCTCCGTCAGGGGCCGGTGAGCGCATAGAGGCGATACCAGCCGCGCTGGCCCAGCATCTGCTCATCAGTCGTAAGCGTTCCCTGGCCGCTTCTGACGAGCGGGACGGTATCCTGATAGATTGGCCTGGCATAGCGTGTCAGGAAATCCCAGAGCGCCGCAAGCTCCTGGGGGTCGGCCTCGCCAGGTCGCTGGTCCAGCACCAACTGCAAGCCCTGGGCATAGAAGAGCAGATGGGTAAAGCCCGCCTGCTGGAACGCATTGGCGAGGAGACGCGCCGTCGGATAATGGCGATAATAATAATTAAAGTTGTCTAAAAAGGGGTCGGCGTGGATGCTTTGGGATGTGTAATAACTGCGCACCTCCCAGAGCGAAAGGACATGCGAGGAGGGCGGCAGAGCGTTGACAGCCTGTATCGCCGAGTAATACGGGTCGAGATGATCGGCCAGATACGCCGCGCGGCTTTGCAAGCCAATCAGATAGGGCGCGTTGCCATTCCCCAACACGCCAGCCATCTGAGCAAGTACCCCCAGCGCCAGCGCCAGCACAACGGCACAGGATACCAGGCGGTGGAAGCCAGGAAGCAATGGCGCAGCCCGCTTCAGGCGCAGCCAGGCAGCGGCGGCTGGCAGGGTCAGCGCCGCAAACAGCGGAAAGAACAGGCGGCTCTGGCGCGCAAAATGTACGCTCAGCAGTTCCGCATCCCAACACAGCGCCAGCAGCGCCGCAAACGCCAGCAGCGCGCCAATCACCTGCCGCTCAGGCCACCTGGGCGCTTCAGGCGTTGAGGGTTCTTGAGTAAGCGCCTGTTCCGCTGCCTTGCTGGCGTTTTTGCCTGGTGTTCTCTTCCAGGCCAGCAGCCCCAGCGGCAGCAGCAGCAGGAGCAGCGGGCCAAGCGTCGCATCAAACTCAACGGACCCCTGCGTGCCATACAGCGTTACTTCCAGTGGCAGCGTCAACAGCCGCCAGGACTGTGCCCAGCCCCAGCCTGGCCCTTCCAGGGCGTACTGCGTGCGAACATCATCCCACATTGGCCCGGCAGGAAAAAGGCTCCCCAGATGATAAGGAAACAACGGATCGCCCGTCAGGAACAGATTGCGCCAGAGCCAGGGGGAACCAACCAGCAGTACTATACCAACGAGCAGCCCCACCTGCCAGAGCGCCGAGCGCCACCGTTCCCTACGCAGGGCTTGCCAGAAGACCAGCGCCGCTGCCGCGCCAAGCGCAAAGACAGCCGTATATTTGGTATCCAATCCCAGGCCCAGCAGCGTCCCCGCCAGCAGGAGCCACCTGATGCTTTTCTGCCCGCTGCCATTCCACCAGCAGAGCAGCGCGCAGAGCGCCGCCAGTTCATAATAGACCAGCGCGCCATCAATATACGGCCAGGCCAGGACCAGCGCCAGGCTCGGAATACTCAAGAACAGCGCCACAGAGCGCAGCGCCAGCGCCGCGCCCTGCGCTCGATCAGCCATCTGGCGGGCCAGCGATACCAGGACCAGCAGGTTCAGCAGACCAAAACCCAGATGGAGCAGGGCAGCCGGACCATCGCCGCGCAGCAGCAACCCATCCAGATACAGCATCTCAACCAACTCAGGCTGATAGCCCTGAACATTGGCAAGGTCCGGCAAAACGCGCCCGCTTTGTATATCAGCAGCAGGCGCGGCCAGATGATACATCAGCGCATCCCAGGCAGTTGGAGGGAGCAGCGCCGCCAGCAGCATCAGCAGTCCGGTAAGCAAGATATAACCCCAGAGAAGACGGTCCAGCCAGGAACCTGTCCCAATGGCGCGCCTCATGTGCTGCATCTGCTCGCGCAGCCAGCCAAGCATTTGCAAGCCATCTCGCATGCAAAGGATAGAGAGAAGCAGCAGCCCACCCCCAACCGTCCAGAACGATAACCATCCGACCATACCAGCCACAAAGCTCAACAGACTGAGCGCGCCCAGCCCTGGCCCACTCGCCAGGGCTAGCTGCATTGTTCCCTCGACAGCAGGGAGACGGCACAAGCGCCAGATGCGTTGTCCCAGCGCAGCCCCAAGCAGCAGTAGCCAAAACGCCACGAGGAGATCGGCTATATGGCCCAGCAGCCGCAGAGGTACTTGCCAATCCAGCGCAAGCTGATGCGCCGGAGCCAGCAGCGTTGTAAAGAAGGTCTGTGAGAGCGGCGGATGCACCAGATAATAGGCGATCAGCACAGCGGCTATCCAGGCCATACCCAGGCGCATCCTCCAGCGCGAGCCTCCTCCGCCATTGACAAGCGGCTGGCCCGCCTCTTCCGCCTGGACAGAAGAAGGCGCGCCAGCCGCAATAGGGGATAGAACAGGAAGCCCACTGATCTTGTCCGCAGACAGCGGGGGTTGTGCAGGCTTCTCATGGCGTCGCACAGGATGATCCTGCGCGCGCTCCAGGTTATCAGAACTGCGCCCCACCAGATACTATCCTTATCGTGATGTCGGGCTTAGTTGCTCATCGGGCGCAGTAGAAGATACCAGAGGCTCTGTAATTCGTGCCGCCGTCGTCCGCTGTGGCGACTTGCGAGGTCGGCTCAAGCGCGTTCGCAGCACAAAGACGAAGCCCTCGATAAAAATCTTGCGCGACATCTTGGACTTCCCAACCCGGCGGTCTACAAAAATAATCGGTAATTCGTGGATGCGGAACCCGTGATTGAGCGTCTGATAAGCCAACTCCACCTGGAAGGCATACCCCTGAGACTTGATGGCCCCAAGGTCCAGCGCGGCCAACACGTCGCGCCGGTAGCAGCGATACCCGGTAGTCGCATCTTTAATCGGTAGCCCCAGCACAACCCTGGCAAAAATATTGCCTCCACCGCTGATGAAACGACGGAACGGCGACCAGTTCGGCGTGCCGCCCCCAGGAACATAGCGCGAGCCAATCACCAGATCGGCATGTTCGGCCTCCGCCAGAAATGCTGGCAGATAGCGCGGATCATGCGAAAAATCGGCATCCATCTCAAAGACCAGATCGTAGCCATGCTCCAGCGCGTAGCGGAAACCAGCGATATAAGCGGTTCCCAGGCCCAGTTTCCCGGCCCGATGCAGCGCCGAAACGTTGGGGAAGCGCTGATGCAGGGCATCAGCCATCTCACCAGTGCCATCAGGCGAATTATCATCAACGATCAGAATATCCACCTGCGGCGCGCAGCGCAGAATCTCCTCAACGATGGCTGTAATATTCTCGCGCTCGTTGTAGGTGGGCATCACAATCAATGCTTTCATCCAAAGCTCCATTCCCAAGAAGAGCGTATCCTTGCAGTAGTTGGCTTGCCGCCAGAATGGCTCAAGCCGGAGAAAGAACACCATCTTTCAATCCACTGCTGCAAACGCTCCCGATGGCTTAGTATCCTGGTTGCTTGCAACCTCTGGCGCAGGTGGGCCTGCGAGCGAGCGCCGAAAGATGAGCAGGCCAGCCACCCCGATGCTCACCCCAAACCAGAGCGTGCAAAAACGAATTAACAGCGTCGCTGCCCCGGCAACCGTCGTATCGCGTGTCACCAGAGCAAAGAGCAATCCGAGAAGACTCAGATCAGCACTCCCCAACCCGCCAGGCAATCCAGTCACGGAACCTATCAGTGTTGAGGTCGCTAAAATAAAGGCCGCCTGTACCAGCAGCGTCAGCGTGCCTGGTAAACTCAACCCAACCAACGCCAGATAAAACGCGAGACATTCTCCAGACCACGACACCAGCCCGATACCTACCGCCAACAATAAAGGCCGCCAGCGCAGAAGAACATAGGCGCTTTCATAAAACTCGCGCAAACCCTGGGCAAAGCGCCTTACCACAGGCAGCCGCTCGCCCCATCCCAACAACCTCAGCGCCAGCGGGCGATATTGAATCACTCCGATCAAAGCCACCGCCGCCAATAAAATAGCCAGCAGCCCCTGCCAGCCAATGCCATATAACGCCAATCCCCCCATAGCTAATAAGAGCATCGCCAGCCCATCGGTCAGCCGCTCCGCTATGATGACAGGAGCCGTTCGGCTGATTGGCGTGCCATTATAACGTTTGAGCAAGTACGATTTAAGCAGTTCGCCTACTTTTCCTGGCGTGATCGCCATCGAGAGACCTGCCACAAAAATCTTCAGGCTCATCAGACGCGGCACGCGCAGGTCCAGGCAGCGGAGATAATAATCCCACTTCACAAAACGCAGCCCATAATTGAGCAAGGTCAGACCCAAAATAGCAGGGAGCAGCGCCCAGGGAAAAAAGCGAAGCGATTGCAGCAGGCGCGGCAGGTCAGCGTAAAACGAGATGCCAGCAATTACTAGCAGGCCAAGCGCCAGGGAGAAAAACACTTTTGTGCGTATCCGAGCCATTACTTATAATCAGCCTTTTCGCCTCTCTCAGCCTATCCAGCCTAGAACGAGAGATATAACAGCGCCAGCGTAGTCAGCACACAGAGCGCCACCGAGCCAAGAATATGCTTATCCCGCAGCAAAACCTCTTCAGGGCTGCCGCCCTCCTGCTTCATATAGATCAGATAGAGGTAGCGGAAAATCCCATAGAGGACAAACGGAATCGTCACCATCAAGCGATGATTGCCCGCCGTGCCCTGGAACGTATAGAGGCTATAGGCCATCACCGTTGCCGAGATGACAATCGAGATCATCTGATCCAGCAGTTGAGGGTTATATTCCTGCAAAATGCGCCGGTGCAGGCTTGCGCCTGCGTCCAACAACATCAACTCCTGTCGGCGTTTGCCTAAAGCCAGAAAGAGCGAGAGCAGAATGGTACACAGGTATAACCAGGGCGAAATTGGCACCGGAATCACGACCGCCCCAGCCATAGCCCGCAGCACGAATCCCCCCGCAATACAAAAAACATCAACTATCACCACATGCTTCAGCCGAAACGTATACGCCAGATTGAGCCCCACATAAGCGGCTGCCACCAGCGCAAACAGAAATCCGCTTCCTCCAAGATTCCCCAATATCCCATATTGGCTATCGGGCGACAGAGGAGTGCCTGGCACAAGCGTCAGCCGCAAAGGCGCGAGTGTGACATGCAGACTCTGGCCTGATCCAGCCGCTCCAGGCCAGAGGAGCAGCGCAATCGTCAGAGCCGTTGCCAACACCCCCAACAGCACAGCCCCAGCCACCGCCACTGGCGCCGACAGCTTTCCTGACGCTAATGGGCGATAGCGTTTCGTCGGATGCCGCCGGTCTGATTCCAGATCGCCGAGATCATTGACCAGATAGACCAGGCTGGAAAGCAGGCAGAACACTACGAACGCCGCTGTGGCGCGACCAAGCGCCCCAACATCCAGTACCCGCTGCGCAAAGACCACGCCAGCAAACACCAAAAGATTTTTGGTCCACTGACGCAGGCGGATCGCCTTTAAGAGATACCAGAACTGGAGCCGACGCGCAACTGGATTTGAACCCCCTGGTTCACTCCCCGGTTCACTCTCTGGAACTGCCCGCTGATTCTCGGTAATGCTTCTCACGTCAGGCGCTCCATCGCACGCGGCCCATCATAAACCCCTGGTTCTCCCCTCTAGAGAGCCACAAGACCTCTGGCCCTCTTTTTTGCAGAACGGTTATCCAGCAAGAACGGTCACGAAATAGCATCAATAGACTCGCTTTCGTAGATCGGCCAGCTTCATCAGCGTAATCTTATGTTTATCCGTCACGATGTAACGCTTATCAGTGAAGTAGCCCATGACTTTATTCACGCTCTCACGGGAGGCGCCGACCATCGAGGCCAGTTCCTGCTGCGTCAGACGCAATTCAATGCGTATCCCCTGGTTGGTAGGCGCTCCATGAGTCTCAGACAGTTCTAGCAGTTTTTTTGCCACGCGCCCGTAGACGTCCAGGAAGAGCAGATCCTCAATCTGCTGATCGGCCTGGCGCAGACGCTGCGAGATGACTTTCATCACCTGGACAGCAATCTTGGGATGATTCATGACCACATTGATAAAGTCCTGGCGCTGAAGGGTATACACCTCCACGCGCTCCAGAGCCACCGCGTCAGCAGAACGGGGATCACTGTCAAGAATTGCCAGTTCGCCAAAGCATTCGCCTGCCCCAAAAACGGTCAGAGATACTTCTTGACCATCCGGGCTGGTCAGCGAAATCTTAACTTTCCCTTCTCGAATAATATAGAGAACCTGGCCTGGATCATCACGATGAAAGATAATCTCTCCCTGCCGAAAAACGCGCTTGCGAGCGACAGCGGATAACTCTTTTAGACTCTCCTCATCCAACTCAGCAAATAGCGGAACACGCGCGAGATTAGGGCTATCCTGGGCAATGCTATCCATAAAGCAGCAACATCCTCTCTCGCCCTCAACTTGAGGGCGCTTAGCGGCAGGCAGCGACGGTTCAAGCGAATCGCGCGAGACCTTCGCTGGTTCGCACAACAAAAACGGCAGTCATCCGTACAAGCCTCTTCCCTGGGACTTCCTACGAGGCGCATTCAATATTGATGCTTCCCGTATCAGTAGCGCGCAACGGCGGCATTTGTACCGTATAAAGCGGCTGATGGTTGGTCGTATTACAGGTTCCAGCATGGCCGCTGGTATCAACCCAGGCAATCATATACGTCGCCCCCACCGGAACAGAGGGGAAGACGAAGAGGCCAGAGTCGTCCGTTTGCGTGTGGTACTGCTGTCCCAGCAGCGTAAAGACCTGCGTGGTCGAGTTAAAGCTCCACTGGCTCGCCAGCAGCGCCTGAAAATGCTTTGCTGGTGTTCCATCTGCATAAGCCAGATAACCAGTGAGCGTCTGAGGAGTCGTCAGGGCCGCAGTAGCCTCCGTCGCCTCCGGCGTATCGCCATAACTTTGCATAATCTGCTGATAGGTCGTTATTGCCTCATCATACTGCTTATCTGAGGCAAGCTGCCGCGCCAGCCCAAGTAACGCTTGAGCCACATGCGCATGGGCTTGTGTCTGGCAGACGGCATCGCAATAAGCGCCTTTTTGCAACGCCTGATAACGCGCAAGCGCAGCGCGAAAGGCCGCCTGTTGGCGGGCCTGATCTCCCCAGGCCAGATAGTCGCCAATCAGGTCCATCCGAGCGCGCGCCGCCAGAGCAGTATCCCCTTTATAAAGACGTACTACCGGCTCAAGTTGGGCCACAGCATCGCCATACTCTTGCCGGGCGCTCAATTGTTCGGCCCACTCGACGCTGACACGCGCCATATCCCCACTATTTGCCAGGTTGTCGCCACTGGCCTGATAGGCTGCCAGCGCCAGGCCATATTGCCCACGCCCTTCCAGCCATCGCCCCTGTAAGCGATGCAGAGGCGTCGCACTCAGCACTCCTCCAGCGCCTATCAACACCAGCAGTAAGCCCACAAGGCCACCGTAGACCGGCGTCGGTTGCGCCTTTGCCTGCCAGATGAGCAGATACATCAGAAGCAGCGCCCCTCCCAGGATCGCTGCCGCAAAGCCAATGCGCAGGCTTGCCAGGCCCCAATCGGGGAAGATCACTCCCGCCGCAGACATTGACCAGGCGGAAACAAACAGCCCAGGAAAGAGCAGCGCCAATCCCGAAACAAGCAGCCAAAGCATCCGAGAAGAGAACCACCGCGCTAACCGATCAACACCACGGCCTGGCTGTAGCGGCGCACCACGCTGCGCCGCTGCTCCAGAGCCGAACGTACCGGCAGGCTCCTCCTGTGAAAAGGACATGGGCGGCGAGGTGCCGTCCACTGGAAACGTCGCCGCTTCGTTCAGATTATGAGCGAGCAACAGACCAGGGGCAGAATCAGGCAGAACCGACGCTGTTCCTGATAAGGATTCTATCGAGCGCGGCGGCTCATTGGCTCCCGGCAGCGGCCCTCCGACATCTGCTGGCTCAGGCGTAAGAGAAAGGATAACGTTGAGAGGTTGCTCAGTGGATGAACCATCGGCTGCCGTTCCCGCAGAGGGTGGCTGGGGATTCCACTGCGACGACATCAGCAGCAACCTTTCTTGCCTATAATCTCCACCTTACACGCTTGATTGCTCCTCAAGAGCCGTTTGACCAGGAAGACAGGGGCATTATACTGTATTCAGCAACAAACATTACTCGTTCTTTGCTTCCTGCTCGATTGGCCTGGCATACAGCGTATGGTCGTTCGCCGTAAGGCAGCGGCCAGTCGCCAGTTCAAACTGCCAGTTATGCAATCTACAGGTCAGAACGCCATCCTCGATCACCGCGAAGCGGGTCAGGTCGGCTTTCATATGTGGACAGCGCTTCTGGATACGATAACCAGCAGCTTCCCACGTCCCCTGAGAGGGGCCGTTCTCCGCATAGAACCCCTCAGCATATTGCAGACGTTCCTCGCTCAGACATTTGAAGAACGTGTAAATATAATCATTATATTTGCCCCGGCGGCTTGCCTCGAAGCGACACGAAAGGAACAGCTCGTTGACCCAATCCTCATGATGATGCAGAATACACTGCTCAACAATGCCTCGATCAATGCGGAAACGATAGGCCCAGTCCTCTCCTTGCCACTGCGTCACTTTGCGGGTCCGAAAATCGATCAATACCCCCATATCCGTCAAATCCAGCAGTACCGCATCGTTAATACCCGCGCAAATCATATCCGCCTGCTCCAGAAGCGGCTCGAACCATTGCTGTAGCTCAGAAAGGACATCCACCTGGCCGCGCGGCCAGCGTGTGTGCTCCTGCTGAATTACCGGCCATTTCCTGGCCTGGTAATCACGGAGGTAGGTTCGCTTGTCGGTGAAGATCGCCTGCACCTCATCATCAGGCAGCGGGTGCCTGACAGTAAAGCTGTCGGGCAAAAGTTCGCCCACGCTGCCCGGCATCATCAACCGGCCATCGAAGACGCCGCGCTCAGCGATATATTCCAGAAAGACCGTCTGGTCAGGAAAGGTATTGGCAGAGTCGCGGTCGAAATCATTAAAGTGAAAGAGATCATCATCAAGAAAACAGGGTGGACCAGCCGAGGGAACCACAACACGCGGGGCCAGCATCTCGATATAGCGATAGGCGCGCGCCATCCCATCTGTCCGTTTTTTGCGGCCAAGGGCTGCCGTCATTTTTTGCGGAAAGTCATAGACCATTGGATACCAGATGGCCCCAGAGAATTGCAGAAAGAGCGCGTCAAACGGCCCCTGGGCGAGCAGCGGCTCCAGATCAATCGGGCGCGAGTCGTTCTGGTTCAACACCCGCACATCCCCATCATCAATACATAAGGCTGAATCGCCAATAGGGCCATCAGTTGGCGCCACCAGCGCCGTGACCATAAACTTCAGCCCACCGACGGTCACAGGGACATTGTTCTCTGTACGCAAGAAAGACGTGAAGCCAAGACCCCGCAGCTCACGCTCCAGGTGATCAAGCGGGTAGTCAGGCAAAATGATCGTCGCCTCTTTGGAGACATGTTGTGCAAGAAACGCGGGGTCATAATGATCATGATGGAGATGCGAGATATAGAGATACGTTGGATTCCCGATCCGGCCAGGGTCGATCCCCTCATTGCTGGGAAATGGAAACCAGGAAGCAAAATAAGCGGGGTTAAACCAGGGGTCACACAGAATACTGTTACCCTTTGTCTCTATAAAAAGGCCCGCCTGGCCCAAGAACGTGATCTGCATGCGTCAAATACTCCTCCATTATGAAGGGCTGGCAAAGGGAAACGAAGCGCAGCCATTGTTCGCATGCAGTGTACCATCACCCGAAATCACCTTCAAGATGGGGTGGAGCAATCACACCACCTACAAGGCGTCTTCTATCTGGAAGCGCACGAAACTTGCATAGAATGACACCGCTCTGGCGCACAACGGCTAGCTGTAACACAAACTCAGAAATTGGTGCAATTGCTGAGGAACCATGATACAATAGAGGCGCATCGCTAAAAGTGAGTGTTTGCTCTCTTAGCCCGGAAGGCCATATCTGTTACTGGCTTTGTCAGCAAGGCGTTCTACACATCAGAAGCGCACAACGAACCATACAAATACTGCCTTCTCTTATGAACAACGTCATCTCACACATCTGAAATGCAAGCGCCCATAGGGGTAGAGGTGCTATGACGAGTTTTCTTCTCACCAATATACTCCTTACCGTATCTCCATCCGTCTCTCTGCCTGATACCGATATACTCATATTGCTTGGTTTTATCGCTGCATTTGCACTGAGTTTGATAGTCTGCCTGATAGCACGTCGGCTGTTTCCGCGCTTTCGCAGTGGTGAACGTAAGCCTGGTGTCTTCCGACCAGACCAATCAACTGGCAGCTTCCGCTTCGACCTGAACTCCTCCAGCAGACGGGTAGAGCAGCCGGCGGGCGGGCGCGAGGTTTCAGCAATGGAACTGCCCCTCGTCGGTGGACCCGCGATGGCTCTTGCAGCTATCGCTGCGAGCGTTATCACTGGCTGGTTCCTCAATATCTCGCATGATCAGTGGGTACTGCTCACCATTTTACTGGCTGGATTGGCAGGCTTCACGCTGGTTGGATTCGTTGACGATTTCCAAAAGTTCCGCCGGGGCACCGGCATTTCCGAACTACAGAAATTCATCGGGGTGCTGCTGGTTTCACTGCTCGTTGGCGCGGCGCTCAATCGCCTGGTCCCGTCCGCCAAGTTTGCCTACTCCCCCTACAGCGACGTTCCCTTGCTTGGTCAACTCCTCAAGCACGTTCATTTTGCCTGGCCGATCTTTTTCCTCTTGCTGACCAGTACCGTCAGCAGTGCTACCTCGCTTTCTGTGGACTTCTCCGATGGCCTGGATGGCCTGGCAGGGGGTCTCATTGTCAGCGCGGCGCTGGCCTTTGCCGTCATCATCCTGGCTCAGTATGACCCTGCCAGCAGCCCATTAGTCCTGGTAAGCCTGGCTGCTGCGGGCGCTGCGCTGGGCTTTTTGCCGCATAACTGGCCGTCAGCCTGGGCAGCGCGTGGACACAGCAAGGCCAGGCGTGCCGCGCGCATCTACATGGGCGATAGTGGCGCGCTTGGCCTCGGCGGCCTCCTTGGTTTGATCGCCATTGTCTCCCGCCAGGAACTGCCGCTCATCTTTATTGGCGGTGCCTTTGTCCTTGAAGGGTTCTCAGCCCTCTACTCGGCGCGCATCCTGACCCGCTTCTTCCGGCGCTTCTTGCAGGTTGTCCGTTATACCGATGCGAAAACAACGGTCCCCCATACCGAATTTCCGCTGCCCTTCATGGCAACACCCATGCACCACCACTTTGACTTGCTGGGCTGGGACCGCAGACGACTGGTCTATGGCGCCTGGACTCTCGGCGCTGGCTTTGCTATCCTGGCCGTCGCTGCTGCGCTTGCGCCCTTCACCTGGGAGCGCTATCTTGCTCGCTTCGTCGCGCTGTTGATTGCCATCATCGTCTGGCGCAGTGGCCGCTGGACACGCAGCTATTTCGTCGGCCTGCATCCTTTCAGAAAGACCAGCCCACGCCAGCTTGCCCTCTTCTACGGCTATCCTTTCCTGCTCTTTGGCAAGCCCATGTATCATCTGGTCGAAACAGTGCCAGAGGTAGGCAAAGACGCCATCCAAAATCTGATAGAGGAGGCGTTTCTCTGGCAGCGCGTCACCATCTATGACGCCCGCACCGTCCTTGGCTATTTTTGCTATCGCGCTGGCTACTATAACGCAGCTATCAACCAATGGCAGCGCATCCCACGCCCCAACCGGCACATGCGCCCACAGATTGGCGAATTGATACGAGGGGCCGAGCAGCTTATGATGTTGGAACGCGAGTCCACTCAACCCATGCGGCTCGAAAGCTTCACGATGCGCCCAGCCCTTCAGACAGATGACGGCCATCACTCCCAGAAAAGCACACCAGATGCAGCAGAGCAGCCGGGCGATTCTTCTACCCCCTCAACCAGTAACTGAGGAGAGTATCCTGCGCTCCTTTACCTGTGCCTTTGGCAGACCCATGCTATAATCTTATGTAGTGAGGCGGGAGGGCACCCCGTATGACGTTGAGTGCCCTACCTACTGATAAAATGTCTCACGACCATTCGGGAGGCTGCCATGAACGACACGGCCACGTTGAGCCGCTTATTCTCGGGCATCCAGCAAGACCTTGACGTTGTAGAGCAGACATTTCAGGAGCGCGCCAGTTCTGAACTCGATCTTCTTAACTTAGCCAGCGCCCACGCGCTAAGCTCGCCAGGTAAAAGGCTACGAACGGCTCTCACCCTGCTCTCTGGCAAGCTTGGCGATTATCTTTTTGAGAAACTCCTGCTGGTGAGTGTCGCCTTTGAGATGGTCCATCTGGCAACCCTGGTTCACGATGACATCATTGACCACGCCGACACCCGCCGAGGCATCCCCACCATCAATGCGCGTTGGGGGGAGGGAGTGGCTATCCTGCTTGGCGATTACCTCTTCGCCCGCACCGCAGGTATTATCGCCGACCTCAATGACACCCGCGTCATTCGTCTTTTCTCCGACACCGTCGCTACCGTCTGTGAAGGAACGATTCTGGAAACCCTCTCCGCCGGCCAGCTTGATCTCTCCGTTGATGCGTATCTTGAGCGTATCTCTCGTAAAACGGCTTGCCTGATAGCCGCCTGTTGTAAAGGCGGCGCAATTGTCAGTAACGCCACAACAGAGCAAGCAGATGCGTTGTATGATTTTGGTCTGAACCTAGGCATTGCCTTCCAGATCGTTGATGATGTGCTTGATTACACCGGCTTGAAAGAAGACATAGGCAAGCCCGCAGGCAACGATCTGCGCCAGGGGCTGATTACGCTTCCCCTGATTTACGCACTCCAAACACAGAATAACGGCCACAGCGATGAAATACAGCAGTTGATTGCCACCAAAAACTCCAGCGATGATCGCTTGAACGCCATTATCCGCTGGGTGGCTCAGGGGCCAGGCATCCACGCAGCCTTTGATGAAGCCGGGCGTTTCACGTTGCGCGCCCGCAGCGCGCTCAACACCTTTCCGCTGAACAAAGACCGGCAAGTGCTAGAGGAATTAACTTACTTCGTGCTGGCGCGGCACCGCTAGAGGTAAGACCAGGCTTCGACCGTGCCTTTACTTCCTCAGAAGCCACTGCCAGCGCCTGAAAGCCGATAGGCACTTTCAGACGCTGGCAGCCTGGACAGGATGTAAAAAAATCAGGCAAACCCCCTGGCAGCATACCTATGTATAGGGAATCCATGATTCCGCCAGCGGAATCTGCTGTTCATCTCCACCAGCATCAGTTCTGGAAGCTGGCGCTGATATTTCCACAGGCTCATCAGCCTTGCTGCCCGGCCTCAAGCCAATCAGCGCCTCTACCTGGCTCTTTTTGTAGAGCCGCTGCCGCTTAATCCCCTGGCGATAGCTGGCGAGCAGCCCACGACTGACATAAGCATACAGCGTCGCCGCCTTCACACCTAGCACGCCCCGCGCCTCTTCAGCCGTAAGGTATTCTTCCCCATTCATCACCATCATATTGCTTTCCCCCCTTTCCAGAACAGGGACAGGACAAGAATAGCATCGTGTGTCATCAACAGTATACGGGCCAATCAGAAGATTCGTCAACCTGTATCTGGACAAATCAATATAAATCAACTATAATACATAAAAATACATGTTTTTCACGGCCTGCATCGGCTTCCTGGAGCCAGCAGGCGATCAACCCTCAAAGGAGAAGCACACCATGACTGGAAAGGGACTGGAAGGTGTCGTTGCAGCCACCACCTCGTTGAGCCTGGTTGACGGGACCGCTGGCCGATTGATGTATCGCGGCTATGACATTGGCGACCTCGCAGCGCGTGCCACCTTCGAAGAAGTTGCCCATCTCCTCTGGTATGGCCGAATCCCCAACGCGAGCGAACTCGCTCAACTGCGCGCACAGATGGCCGGACAGCGCACCCTGCCGGAGCGTGTCATCACGATCATCCAACAGCATCAAGAGACTGCTGACCCAATGGATATGCTGCGCACCGCCGTTTCTGCGCTGGGCAGCATGGACGATTTTGCTGCTCCTCCCTCAGTGGAGCAGGCCATCAGCCTTACCGCCAAAATCCCAACCATCCTGGCAGCATTTCAGCGGCATCGAGAGGGGGAGCCGATCATCGCTTCGCGTGACGATCTGGGCCATACCGCCAATTACCTCTATCTACTCAGCGGCAAAGAGCCGACCCCCAGCCAGGTTCGCGCCCTCGACGCCTATCTGGTCTTGACCGCCGATCATGGCATGAACGCCTCGACCTTCACCGCGCGCGTGATCGCTTCCACGCTCTCCGATCTTGTCTCCAGCGTCACCGGAGCTATCGGCGCGTTGAAAGGGCCGCTGCATGGCGGAGCTCCAGCCAAAGTTGCCGAAATGCTGGAAGCCATTGGCACAGAGGAACAGGTCGAACCCTGGCTGCGTCAGGAGCTTGAGCAAGAGCATCGCATCATGGGCTTTGGACATCGCGTCTATAAGACCGAAGACCCGCGAGCAGTAGCTCTGCGCAAGCTAGCCGGAGATCTGGCGGGTGAAAAAGACGCCCAATGGCTTGCCCTGGCGCATCATGTGGAAGACGTGGCCTTGCGTCTGCTGGAGGAATACAAGCCTGGTCACCGGCTCTATACCAATGTCGAGTTTTACGCTGCGGCAGTGCTGCGCGGCGTAGGGCTGCCAGCCGACTTTTATACTCCCACCTTCGCCGCCAGCCGCGCTGTTGGCTGGACTGCACACGTTCTGGAACAGGTCAGCGATAATCGGCTGATCCGCCCGGCAGCGGAGTATGTCGGCCCGCTCGATCTCCCCTATCCAGTTCTGGCTGGACGCACATAAGATAAAGCAAAGCAAAGAAAAAGCGCGCGCAACGTGCTAAGAGAACAGGAACGACCCGCCGGGCAAAAGACTTATCCCGGCGGTTCGTAGCAGCGGAGGCAGCGCGCCTCATAGCCCTCCGCCGTATCGCCAACCAGCACCAGGGGGCTATCTTTCGTCGCGGGGCGGCCATCCACCAGGCGCTGCGAGCGTACCGCTGCTTCGGACCCACAGACCGCGCAGACCGCCGTGAGCTTATCAACCCGATCCGCAATTGCCAGTAATTGAGGGATGGTAGGGCCAAACGGGCGGCCAGCAAAATCAAGATCGAGCGCGGCGACGATCACCCGCACGCCGCCGCCGATCAATGCTTCCACCAGCGGGCCTAATTCAGCGTCAAAAAACTGCGCCTCATCGAAGGCAACCACTTCTGGCAGTTGGGGCAGCGCGAACAATCGCTCACGACAAACTGCTATCTTCTCCACCTGCTCGGCCACGACCCTCAATCCATTGCGCGAGATAATGGACCCGTTATTGGCGCGCGTATCCTGAGCCGGATAGAAGACCTGCACCTGCTGCTCAGCAATCATTGCCCGCCGCACCCGGCGAATCAGTTCCTCCGATTTACCGCTGAACATTGGCCCAACAATCATTTCCAGATAGTAGACATGGGGGCGCGGCAGCATCCCATTGCTCCGCGTGTGCGATCCAATCTCCATAGCGCCATCCCTCAGCAATATATCTTTTGCGCCCCAAAGCGCGCGGTCCCGAACCCTAAAATATGCGCGCCCCTGGCGGAACATCGCGCTCCAGTTGCAGCAGCACCACTGCTCCCTCCAGGTCGGCTGCGCCAAGCACCAGCGCCTCTGAATTAAACCCCGCGACCCGGCGCGGCGGAAAGTTGACCACGCCCACAATCAGCCGACCAACTAGCTCTTCGCGGCTGTAGAGAGTGGTCACTTGCGCGCTCGACTGTTTCACACCAATCTCCGGCCCAAAATCAATGCGCAGCTTATAAGCTGGCCTGCGCGCTTCAGGAAACGGCTCAGCCGCGACGATGCGCCCTACGCGCATTTCTACCCGTTGAAAATCCTCAAACGTCACTATTGGCAACGTCATCAACCAACCTCCTCATCATAGCTCTGACGCACCATTCTCTCACCGTTCTCTGAAAAGCGCAGGCTATCCAACACTTGCCATACGCATCGAAAGAATGCGGGAAACACTATCGGTACCCATCGAGACCCCATAAATGGCCCCGGCTGCCGTCATTGTCACCCGGTTATGCGTCACCACAATAAACTGTGTGCGCTCTGCGAGGGCTTGCAGAATATCGCAGAAGCGCGCCACATTCGTCTCGTCCAGCGCCGCATCCACCTCATCCATCAAACAGAACGGGGGCGGGTTCGTTTCCAGCAAGGCAAACAGCAGCGCAGCCGAAACCAGCGCCCGCTCGCCTCCCGAAAGAAGCGAAAGATCCTGGGCCTTTTTCCCTGGCGGCTGCACCACCACCTCAACACCTCCGGCTGGGCCGTTGCGTTCCTCATCTTTTGGCGCCGTCAACTCCAGGTGCGCCGCGCCGCCACGAAACAGCGTAGTGAAATGGCGGCGGAAATGCTCATTCACCGCATGGAACGTCTCCTCAAACTGGCGCTTCATCGTCGTATCCAGTTCGCTAATCAGATGGCGCAGATTCGCGGCGGCACTCTCCATATCCTGCACCTGCGCAGTCAGAAACTCGTAGCGTTCGCGGGCATCCTCATATTCCTTGGGCGCATTGGGGTCGTGGCTGCTCAACTCTTTCAGACGGGCGCGCAACCCTTCAATCTGGCGCCGCACCGATCCTTCGCCAGCTTCTCCATCCTGGCCGCCATGCTCATCGTTTCCCTGCTGAGGTAAGAGCGCCGGATCACTCAGCCCTAACTCTTCCTGCATCTGTTGCAGCAGCGCCTCAACGGCATCATGGCTGCGCTGCACATCGAGCAGGCAGCGACGATACTCAACTTCCAGCTTCGCCTGCTCCTGACGCAAATCTCCCTGACCTTGTTCCAGTTCCAACAGTTGTCGGTTGTGTTCTGCCACCTGCTCTTCGGCTTCGTGTAAGCGCGCGCCAAAATCACGGGATTGCGCGCGCAGATCGTCCAGTTCTGCCTTCTGGCGCTCCAATTGAGTCGCCAGGGCGGTTGATTGGCGCTCCATCTCTGTCAGGCGTTCGGTCCGCCGGATAATCTGCGCGCCGAAGTCACGCGCCTGAGTGCGCTGCTGCTCCAGATGTTGTGCAAGCGTTTTCTCTTCCTGCTTCTGAACCGCCAGAGTGGTGCGCTGGCGGCTCAGTTCCTCCTGGCGCTCCCGAAACTGGCGCGCCTGTCCCTCCACTTCTTCCTGCACCTCCTCGGCTCGCTCATTAGCGTCGCGCAGCGCCGACTCCTGTTCGGCTACGCGCGCCTGGGCAGCGGTCAATTCCTGCTCCAGACCGACCACTTCCCCTGCAAGCTGTTCTTCCACCGACCGGCCCACCTGTAGCTCGCTTTGCGCGCGCTCGGCGGCCTGGCGCAATCCCAACGCCTCGCGGTTCAGTGTCGTCAGGCGCGCCTCAACCTGCTGCGCAGCGCGCTCCAGGGTAGCTAGCTGGTGTTTGCGTTCTTCTTGCGCCTGCCGCGCCTGGGTGAGCAGCTTCTCCTGCTGCTCGATAGCCTGATCGTGCTGCTCCAACTGCCCAGGCAGCTCACGCAGTTCGCGCTCGCGGGCCAGCAGCCCCTGATGTTCGCCTGCGTCCTGACCGCCGCTCAGCCAGCCTTGCACATGCAGCGCCTCACCCCTCACCGTCACAATACGCTGAGGCAGCACCTCTCCAGCGCCACTTGCGGCACGCGCGCCCGCTTTCCCTTCAGTGGCCGTTGCAAGATAACTCCCCGCCGACGCCAGATCGCGTACCACCACCGTGTCGCCAAGGAGGCGCTGAAAAAGTGCCTGATACTCTGGAGATGAGGAAACAAGCGCCGATGCTCGCTGCCCCAGATACCTGTCAGCTTTCCCATCGGCAGCTTTGGTCGAGGCGCCGCCAGCATAGGCTGGATTGGCTCGCCCCTCATCACTTGCCCAGACCAATAATGCCCGGCCACCACGAATTGAGCGCAGGTAATCGAGGCAAGTCAGCGCATCACTCGCCGAGCGAACTACCACCGCCTGAAGCAGTGGCCCTAAAGCCGCCTCCAGGGCTATATCCATCCCCTCTGGAACCGCCGCCAGTTGCGCCACCGTCCCAACAATGGGAGGGATTTTGCCAGCGGGCGCCTGAAGCAGTGCGCGTACCCCATCACCGTAGCCGCTCAAGTTGTCGCGCCACTCGCGCAGCAATGCCAGCCGATCAGCAACGCCGCGCCGCTCACGTTGGGCATCACCCAGCGCCTCGCGCAATGCCTCCTGCTCGTTCTGAGCTTCGCTTATCGCGCGCGCTAGCTCCTGACGGCGCTCGGCAAGCTGCTCGCCCTCGCTCTGCGCTGCCGTCAACAACTGCTGCTGCGCCTCCAACTTGCTCTGTGCAGCATTTAAGCGTTCCTGGCTCTGCGCCAGCGTCTCACGCCGGGCTGCCAGCGCGCGATTGCGCTCACCCAGTTGCCGCTGAAGACGCCCTAGCTCGCTCTGTGAAGCGCCCAGGCGCGTCTGAGTCTGAATCACCTCGCGCTGTGACGCGCGCAGGCGAGTTTCTTCCCGCTCCTGCTGCTGGCGCAGTGAAGCAACCGCGCGCTCCATCGCTTGCAAAGCGTCTGAGCCGTCGGCCACCTTTTCGGCCAGTTCCGCCATCTCCTGCTGCAATGCGGCAACACGTTGCTCTGCCGCTGCTACCTGCTGGCGCTGCTGCTCTTGTTCCTGCGTCAATTCGCCGCTCTGGCGCGAAAGGTTGTCCAGCCGCTCTTCAGCCACCGCCGCCTCGCGCTCCAGCGTCTGTATCCGATTCAGCAATTCGCCGCGCGTCTTGCGGAGGCCCACCGCCTGGGCTGTCACGCGCTCGCGCTCCAGACGCAACTCGCGCAGGTGCTCATCGTCGCCAGCAAGTTGCGCCTGAATCCGGGTCAATTCAGTGCTTCGCTCGGCCTCGACCCCTTCGGCGCGCTGGCGCTGCGTTTCCAGCCTTTTCCATTGCTGGGCATACCATGTCGAAAGCTTGCCCTGATACTCTTCCTGAACAACGGCGTATTCTCGCGCGCGCCGCGCTTGTTCAGCCAGCGGCGCCAGACGCGGCTCGATCTCGGCCAGAATATCATGCAGCCGACTCAGATTCTGTTCCGTTTGCAGCAGTTTCGTCTCGGCGTCATCGCGCTGCGCCTGAAAATGGCGGATGCCCGCCGCATCTTCAAAGAGGCTGCGGCGCTCCTCGGCGCGCAAACTCAGCGCCGCATCCACCAGCCCCTGCCCAACCACTGTATACGAATCGTGTCCGATGTGCGCCTGCGCCAGCAGCAGCAGCAGATCACGTAAACGAACCCTGGTATTATTGAGAAGATATTCGTTCTCACCGGAGCGATAGCTGCGCCGCGTCATCTTCACCTCGGTATACTCCGAGGGCAGCCAGCCCGCGCTGTTATCCAGCAGAAGCGAAACCTCCGCCATTCCCATTGCCGCCTTGCCCTGGGCGCCAGCAAAGATGATGTCCTCGCTCTTTTTGCCGCGCAACTGGCGCATGCTTTGCTCGCCAAGCACCCAGCGCACCGCATCGGCCACATTACTTTTCCCGCTGCCATTAGGGCCAACAATAGCGGTAATGCCTGGCGCAAACTCCAGCTCAGTACGCGCCGCAAAGCTCTTAAACCCGTGTAATTCCAGACGCTTGAGATACACCCTGGGCAAGCCCTCCTCAAGATGGTTCGCTTCCAGCAGAAACGTATCAATGTGTTTGCCGACTCTGGCGGGCCATGCTATCATATCACAGAGCAGAGAACCTGGAGCATGCCTGTGAGACAAGATAGCAATAAACCTGCCATACCCAGGGCAGATGTCTATAAGGTGGTCTTCTATACCAAAGCGGGCTGCCATCTCTGCGACGACGCCCGCGATCTACTGGAAGAACTGGCGACAGATATTCCTTTTGAGTTGACCGAGATCGACATCAGAACCGATCTCAGCATCTTTGAGACGTATCGCTATCGCATCCCGGTCATCATCATCAACGGCCAGGCCACTGTGGAGGGCCGTATCAATCAGGAAGATTTGTGGAGGGCTTTCCAGAGCCAGAGGACATAGCTCATGGAGCAAGAACCCGACAAAACGCTACCTGCATTGCCTCAGACAGGGGAATGGGATCAGCATATCGAGGGGCTTTCGCCACGACGCAAGGCATTCAGTCGCAGCGTGGTGCGCGTTGCAGAGCTGTGCGCACGATTCTTTGGGCAGCACTGGCTGGCGCTCTTCAACAGCGTGCTGGCCGTCTTTATTGGCGGGGCTTTTCTTGGTCCAATCCTCGCCTATTTTGGCGAAAACGCGCCTGCCTCCTGGCTCCTCCACACCTATCATGGCCTCTGCGACCAGATACCCTCCCACTCCTACTACCTCTTTGGGCATCAGGTCTGCCTGTGCGAGCGATGTTTAGCAATATACACTACATTCTTGCTCGCTGGTCTGGCTCTGGCAATCATCCCGCGTCTGCGTAGGACTGTGCATCCGCTGGATTGGAGGCTCTGGCTGCTGCTCATCCTGCCAATGGCGCTTGATGGAGGAACCCAGCTTCTAGGCTGGCGCGAGAGCGATCTCATCTTGCGCACCATTACTGGCTTCCTCTTTGGCTTAGGGGCAGCCTGGTTTGTGCTGCCCCATCTTGAAGAGATTACGCGCGATCTTGTTCCCCATATGAAGCCAGCGTCTCAATGAGCAGGTTCCAGAAGCGCGGAACGTCCAACTCCAGGCCAACTTCCGCATTCGCGGGCCTGCCGGTTCTGCCATAGCGATCACAAACTGTGCGGCCTGTGGTCCATTCCCCACGCAGTTCTACTTCGACGCGCATCGGTCGGCTGCTGATCAGTGTGGGGTCAATCACCCAGGCCACCGCGCAAGGATCATGTACCGGCGGCGCGGGAAAACCATACACCTGAAGATAGGTCTCGCCAAAAAACCCCAGCAGGTCATCTACCAGATGCGCTACCGGGCTGCTGAGCGCGCGAATGCGAGCGCGCACTTCAGGGGTTGCCTGTGCCTGATGCGTCACATCCAGACCAATCATGGTAACAGGCCGACCACAGCCAAAGACAATATGCGCCGCTTCCGGGTCCACATAGATATTGAACTCAGCGGCAGGTGTCGTATTCCCCAGGCCAATAGCGCCGCCCATCAGCACAATCTGCTGAATCTTAGGAACAATGCCCGGCTCCCGGCGCATTGCCGCAGCAACATTGGTCAGCGGCCCAGTCGCCACAATCGTCAGATCGCCGCTCGAAGCCAGCAGCCGCTCGATCAGCAAATCAACTCCATGAATGGGGGCAACCGCGAGGTCTGGTTCAGGCAGCGACGGACCATCCAGCCCCGATGCTCCATGAATGTTGGCAGCCACACGCAAATCGCGCACCAGCGGGCGATCCATCCCCGCCGCGATAGGAACTGTCCGAATGCCTGCCATGCTGCATACTTTCAGCGCGTTGCGCGTCGTTTTCTCCAGCGTCTGGTTTCCGGCAACGGTGGTAATCGCCTCAAGTTGAAGAGTTGGCGAGCGCGCTGCCAACAGAATCGCAATGGCGTCATCATGGCCTGGATCGCAATCCAACAGAATGCGCTGCATACTACTCCTCAGCGTAACTCTTCTGAAGTCCCTTTATAATGCTGCAACACGTTGGCCGCCGAACCCAACAGGCCAACGTTTTCGCCTAGCTCGGCGCGGACAATCCGCACAGCCTTGCGCGGCACTTCCATCGCCCGCTCGCGCACAATTCGCTCCACCGGCTCAAAAAGCAGTGGCCCTGCCTTAGAAACGCCGCCGCCGATCACGATCAACCCTGGGTTGAACAGATGGATGAGATTGACCATACCCACCCCCACATTCTCCGCTGCCCGGCGCATAATCCCGGCAGCCACGCTGTCGCCACGACGCGCCGCCTCCACCACCATCACCGCATCTATCTGAACCTCTGCGGGTAAGGGGGCAATCTCCGTTTTCGGCGAGAGGCTGCTGCGGCCAGCCTGATCTATCATCGGATTCTTCTGAGCAGCGAGTTCTCGCGCTACCGCCAGCATGCCATCCCCCAAACCCTCCTCAATAGCTTCGGCAGCGCGCCGGGCAATGGCCGTCCCCGACGCCAGCACCTCCAGGCAACCGGTATTGCCACAGTTACAGCGCGGCCCATGAATATCAATCGTCATATGCCCAATCTCACCAGCCGTCCCGCTCACCCCTTCCAACACACGCCCGCCGATAATGACGCCGCCACCAATGCCCGTACTCACCGTCACATAAATCATATCGGGCGCCCCACGTCCCGCGCCGTAGATATGCTCGCCTAGCCCGGCCAGATTGGCATCATTGCCCAAATACACCGGCAGGCTAAACTCGTCATAGAGTAGCTGGCGCAGCGGCACATTCCGCCAGCCCTTCAGGTTCGGGGGTGCAAAGAGAATCCCGGTGTGGCTATCCAGCGGTCCTGGCGCGCCGATACCAATACCTATCACCTGTTCTAGCGGAACGCCAGCTTGCTGAGCAGCCTGGCGAATCGCCTCTTTAATGCGCCGCAGGACCGCCTCAAATCCGTCTTCATCCTGGGTCAGATAGCCTACCCGCGAGAGCAGCTTGCCATCCTGCACCAACGCGGCGCGTACCTGCGTTCCCCCCAGGTCTACACCGATCATCAGTGGCCCGCCAGATCCTCCAGCGCTTATGATCTGCTCACTCACAACTCACTCGCTTTCTTCTAGGGTTTGGGGATTCAGGAGCCAGAAAAACACTCCCTCGCGCAGTGTATACGCCTTTTTCAGCATAGCATAGCATAGCATCCTACACCTGTGAACACAATCAAAAGAAAGAAAGAGGAAGCAAAAAGCCAGGGAGCAGCGGCAAAGAGATTGCGTCTCTTTGCCGCTGCTCCCTGGGATCGGGAAAGCAGTTCCCTGCCGAAAAGGATAGTTACTTCGCTACCGCGTCATTCAGTTCCTTGCCAGGGGAGAAGCGTACACGCCGCTTCGATGGTACCTGAATCTTGGCGCGTGTCTGCGGGTTCACGCCGGTGCGGGCTGCCGTTGTCTTCACAGAGAAAGACCCGAAGCCCACCAGACGAACCTCTTCGCCGGCCTTGAGTGCATCACGGACTGCGTCCAGTGTCTCGTTGACCAGATCAGAGGTCTCCTTGTTGCTTTTGCCTGTTTTTCCAGCTACCCGCCGAATCAACTCAGTCTTACCAATGGCTGCCATAAGGGGTTTGCCTCCTTTTACCAACGTGTTTGTGATTCTTATACCTTACTAACCCAAGACTGGAGCTGCCTTCCAAGCCACGGAACCGCTCCAATCCTGACACCGCTAACGAGTATAGCACACATCTGGCGCGAACACAAGCATACAGGTCCACATCAGGTGAGACAAGGCGCCAAAGCAAACGATAACATGCTAGCAAGCATTTAAGCCTCATCCCCCTCTACAAAAGGCTTGAAGAAAAGCGCATGAGATGAATCCAGGTATTATCGGGCCTTAAAACATTTGTCAACTCTTGACAAAAAGAACGGGCGAAATAGGACAAATGTCCTATTTCGCCCGTTCCGCACGAAGGGGCTTGAAGCCCGCTACGCGGCTTCCTGATAAAAGAGGCGCTGCTGCTTATCTTCTCGTCGGACAAGGCGGCCAGCAAAGCAAAGGTATTCTAGATGGGCGAGCGCCTCGCCCAACGCAAAGCGACGATTCTGCATGGAGTCAAACCGACCCGCAAAGAGGCGCTGAGCGACTGTGTAGGCATCTACCCCGCCCTGTCCCTGGACCTCGCTCACGATCTGGCGCGTCTCCTCAGCGCGCTCCAGGTGATGAGCAATCAATTCACGCGCACGCCCGGCTAGACCACGAAACGGCGCGCCATGCCCCGGCAGCACGAGTCCGGCAGGGAAATCGCAGACCTTTTCTAATGACGCCAGATAATCTCCCAGCGGATTTGGGCGGGAATTGGGATAGAGGCCAATATTAGGAGAGATCCGTGGGAGGATATGATCCCCCGCTACAAAGAGCCTATCCTCCTCCCGCCAGAGGCAGATATGCCCATCAGCATGTCCTGGCGTCCAGATCACTTGATATAGCGCGCCCGCCAGGCGCACCTGCTGACCTTCCTCCAACGGCGTCACCTGCTGGGGAACCGTCACCAGGCGACGTGTGGCGGCTATGGCGCCTCGTTCCAACGCGCTTTCCTCGGCAGGCATTCCATGCCTGCGATAATAGACCTCGACGGCTTCAACAGTGCGCATATCATGCTGCGACCAGACATTCAGCATTCGCTCGCCTTCTGGCCCAAACATCAGCACAGGCGCACCTGATGCTTGCTGAAACTTGCCTGCTAACCCGATATGATCTGGATGCGCATGCGTCAATACAATAGTTGAAAGGTCTGCTGGGGTAATGCCCACCGCAGCCAGTCCCCGAAGCATGACCTCTTCAGCCTCTGGAGTCGCCAGGCCCGCATCGATCAGGCAGCACTCCCTTTCGCCCTTCAGCAGATAGGCATTCGCCCAACGCAGCGCAAAGGGGAGCGGCATGGTAATGCGCCAGACATCTGGCAGCACTTGCTCAACGCCTCCCTCAGCCTTCTTCGAGGCAACTGAAAGGCAATGACCAGAAGTATCTGACGGGAGTGATGTCATGAGGGTTGCAATCCTTTCCAAAAGCTGCTCTGACGCTTTGAGCGGTTACTGCTCGTCTCGCTCGATCACGCTGGGCATGTCCTGAGACCCTAAGCTTACCAGTGCTGTTTCCAGGTCATCCGTCGCATCGGTCACCTTCAGTGCTTCTCTCACGGTGATCCATGTCATTGCCGCGCACAGATCAGCAAAAATAGAGAGGCAAGCACCCACCACAAACCAACTCAGCTCACCCACATCTTGCGCATCGTGATAACTGAGTAAGCTGCTCTCGCCCAGCGCCACACCCCCAGCCACCATTACCGCTGCCGCTAACGGCAGCCAGATCAGGAGCGAGGCAACAGCGGGCGGCAGCATTTCATGTTGGCTTCGGTAGCGCCGCCCCAGCCTCACAAGCTGAAGATTGACGAGAATGGCGACTGCCGTCAGAAACCCCAGCAATAGGTGGCCCATAACCAAAATATTCATTTTACCCCCTGGCCTCAGTGCAAGATCAGTCTGAGTGTGCCTGGCAAGCCTGGTCCTACCTGGGCAGACCAGGCTCTTTTGCGCGCAAAGCCATCCACGCGGCTTGACATCACGCTGGTGTTTGATTATACTCTAAAGGACGCTTTAAGGCAGACTGTGCCCACCAATCTTCTGATAACCAGTACACAGCGCCCGGCCACAGGAGGTTTCGCCCCCCGGTGGCCGGTTATATGCTGGCTGGCAGGGCTGATGAGGGTACGCCTTTTACAGGCAGGCGCCCAGGCAGACAACAAACGTTGCTGCTATCCTCATCCACGGATGTTACTCATGTAGTGCAAAGGCGCGCCCAAATATGGGGGACGAGGCTGATACGGGGTGGCAATATACAAGCGCGCACAGCGCACCGCTCCAGGTGCTGCATGAGCGCTTTCTAAGCGGAGGTACTTTGCAATGGATCTAAGCGTTGAGGGAAAATCCGAAGTTGTCCCCCCTGGCTCCCATATTTGTCAACTGTATAACAAAGCTGGGGAGATCGCTGGCGTCACGTCTCGATTACTCCATGTGGGTCTCTCTGCCTCAGAGAAGTGCCTTTTTGCTGGCGCGCCAAACACAGTGCGCGATATGGAAGAGGCCCTCGCCAAATTTGGCGTCAATGTCGAAGCCGCTTATACCAGCGGCCAGCTTACCCTGACGAGTGACCGCGAAGCCTTCTTAATTGGGAAACACTTTGATCCCTGGCACCTGCTCTCTACCCATCAGACCTTTATCGCCCAGGCCATGCGCGAGGGCTGGAAGGCAGTGCGTATCTCGATTGATATGACCTGGCTAACCCGCGATGTCGCTACGCCAGAACAAATCCTCAAGTATGAGGCAGCTTCTGACGCTGTCTTTACCTTCCAGGGCGCTCCCATCATCGCCTTGATGCACTACGACTACTCCAAATTACCCGGCGGCCTGGTCGTTGAAATGCTCAAACTTCACCCCATCGCCGTTGTGGGTAAGTTCATCAAGCGCAATCCTTACTATCTGAACTCCGAGCAGTATCTGTTGAAAATCCTGCGCATCAATCGGGAAAAACGGGTAGCAGCCGTCTAGTCTGGGCCAACCATATATCCAATCATTTAGAGAGCGCCTGTGCGCAGCCAACCAGAAACGCGAAGTCACCCATGCAGAGAAATCGGTCTCAGCGCGCCTTTTCAGCCGGAGGGGTCATCTTCCGCCAGGGACATACTGCGCTGCCCGATCCTGGCGCTCAGAAAGCATCCGCTGTGGATACCAGAACAGACGAGATCGAGGTTGTGCTGGTAGGGCGCAGCCCGTCCGGCATCTGGGCGCTGCCCAAAGGAACTCCCCGCAAAGGGGAGACAGTGGAGCAAGTCGCTTTGCGCGAAGTGAACGAAGAGACCGGCCTCCAGACCCGCATCCTTGCCAACATCGGCAGCATCCACTACTCCTTTGTGCGCAACACTATGCGCTACGAAAAAGAAGTGCGCTATTTCCTGATGGAACCTGTCGGTGGGGATATATCGCTCCACGACCATGAATACGATGAAGTACGCTGGTTTCCTCTCGCCGAAGCCTACCAGCGCCTCACCTACGAAAGCGATAGCCATATCCTGCGCCAGGCCGAAGGGCTTGTCAGGAAGCGCGCCTCCAGGCGCAACGCCAGTTGATCGTGTGAAGCCCGGTGTCATTCCCATTCAATCGTTGCTGGTGGTTTACTGGTAATGTCATAGACCACCCGATTGACGCCCGCCACCTCATTGACCAGCCGATTGGCGATGCTCGCCAGCAGATCATGGGGCAATCTGGCCCAATCAGCCGTCATGAAATCCCCGGTAGTCACGGCGCGCACCGCCACTACATTGGCATACGTGCGGCCATCGCCCATCACTCCCACGCTCTGAAGCGGCGTGAGAACCGCAAAGACCTGCCCAAGCTCGTGGTAGAGGCCAGCGCGGCGCACTTCCTCCAGCACAATCGCGTCAGCGCGGCGCAGGGTTGCCAGGCGCTCTTCCGTCACCTCGCCGATCACGCGAATCGCCAGGCCAGGGCCAGGGAAGGGGTGCCGCCAGACCCACTCCTCCGGCAGCCCTAACTCGCGGCCAACCTCGCGTACCTCGTCCTTAAACAGATAGCGCAGCGGCTCTACCAGATTGAGCGCCATCTGCTCCGGCAGCCCGCCAACGTTATGATGTGTCTTGATACGCGCAGCGGCGCTGGTGTCATGGCTGGTACTCTCAATCACATCGGGATAAAGCGTGCCTTGCGCCAGGAAATCCACCTGCTCCAGTTTACCCGCCTCTTCCTCGAAGAGGCGCACAAACTCTTCGCCGATAATGCGGCGCTTCGCTTCAGGGTCAATCACCCCAGCCAGCCGCTTCAGAAAGCGTGCTGAGGCATCGACAGCCACTAGCGGAATATGCAGATGCCGCTGGAACGTCTCAATCACCTGTTCACGCTCGCCAGCGCGCATACAGCCGGTATCCACAAAGATGCAAGTCAGTTGGTCGCCCACCGCACGATACGCCAGCACCGCCGCAACAGCCGAATCCACACCCCCAGAAAGGCCACAGATCATCCGGCCACTACCCACCTGTGCGCGAATCCTGGTCGTCGCCTCTTCGATAAACGCTCCCGCCGTCCAGGTAGGCTGGCAGCCGCAAATCTCATAGAGGAAGTTTTGCAGGATCATCGTTCCCTGTGGCGTGTGAGCGACCTCCGGGTGAAACTGTATGCCCACCAGCCCACCAGGGCCAGCCATCGCCGCAATCGGAGTGTTGGTTGAGCTTGCCAGGCACACAAAGCCCGGCGGCAAAGCAGCCACGCTATCCCCGTGGCTCATCCACGCTCGCAACCGCGCCTCGTCTGGAAGCGCCAAACCCCGAAAGATCGGATGCCGGTCTTCTGGTGGGCGCAGCAGATCAAGTTCTGCTGCGCCATATTCACGCTGGCCGGTGGCAGGGTCTACCTGTCCTCCTAATTGATGGGCCAGCAACTGCATGCCATAACAAATGCCCAGAATCGGCAGGCCGCTCTCCAAGAGCGCCTGATCGCAGAGCGGCGCGCCAGGGTCATAGACGCTGTTGGGCCCGCCCGACAGAATCACCCCGCGCACGTTCAGCCGACACAGTTCGGCCAGGGTCGTCTCTGCGGGAAGAAGTTCGCAGTAGACGTGGCATTCGCGCACACGCCGCGCAATCAACCGGCTATATTGCGACCCAAAATCCAGAATCGCAATCGTTTCGCGCTCTGTCATTTCAGAGCTCGTCTGCTCTTGATTCACCTGGTCTTGTGCTGTCTGTATCACTGCTGCCTGCTCCTGACCGGCCCGCGCTTCGTTTTGTCTCATCACCCGCGCTCTTGCCCGCATTATAGCACGCCCCACTGCGAGGATGCGCCACCGTCGTAGTATGATTGGCTTACCACCAATCACATCACGCTCTGGCGCAGCAGATGACTTCACGCGAGACAGCAAAAAGAGTATAATGCTCCTGGTGGGGCAAAGTGGGGCAAAGTGGGGAACAAAACTTGCTATAAAGGGAGTAACTTGCGTTTGGGAGGACATGTGCGGTCATATGGCAGTTTTCATTGGCTTTACCGGCGAATTTACCCATACCCTGGATGCGAAGGGGCGCCTGGCGCTTCCGGCTCGCTATCGCTTGCGCTTCGAGGCCGGGGCCGTCATCACCCCTGGGGTAGAAGCCTGCCTGTATGTGTATCCTATGGAAGCCTGGGAAGCCAAAGCCAGGCAGATTGACGAAAAAAACCTGAACGCAGCCCAACGCCGCCACGTCGAGCGCGTCTTTTTTGGCAACGCCACCGAATTAGAGCTTGATTCCCAGGGCCGTGTGACCATTCCGGCAAAGTACCGCGAACGCGCCAGCCTGGAAAATGATGTCCTGATTGTCGGGGCGCGAGATCGTCTGGAACTCTGGAATACAGCTCAATATCGTGAGGCGCTGGCGCAGATCGAGTCTGAAGATTTGAAAGGGCTAGACCTCCCATTTTGACTGAGAGCCAGGCAGCAAGAGCCAGGCGGCATGGGAGAAGCCATCGTAATGATGCTTACCAAAACCGTGACAACTCAACATATTCCAGTCATGCCTGCTGAAGTGTTGGAAGCGCTCCGCCCACACTCCGACGGACGCTATATAGACGGCACCGCTGGTGGCGGGGGGCATACCACGCTCTTGCTGGAACGCAGTGCCCCGAACGGCCAGGTGCTCGCCATTGACGCCGATCCCCAGGCTCTAACGCGCATCGCAGAACGCTTGCAAGCGCCTCTAGCCCTGGGACGGCTGACATTGGTCCAGGGCAACTTTGCCCAATTGCAGCGGCTCGCTGAGCAGGCTGGCTTCCAAAAGGTTGATGGGATTTTGCTCGATCTCGGTCTTTCATCCGATCAACTTGCCGACCACGAGCGCGGCTTCTCTTTCGCGGGCAATGGACCCCTGGATATGCGCTTCGACCCAGCCACCCCAACGACAGCGGCTGATCTCCTCAACACACTCCCAGAAAGTGGGCTGGCTGATCTCCTCTGGCGCTACGGGGAAGAGCGCCGCGCGCGTCAGATCGCCCGTCGAATTGTCCGGGCGCGTCTGCGTAAGCCCATAACGCAAGCAGCGGAACTGGCGCAGCTCGCGGCGGCTGGCGTTCCCGGCCATCCCGGCGGGATACATCCTGCAACCCGCACGTTTCAGGCGCTGCGCATCGCCGTCAACAATGAGCTACAAAATCTGGTGGATGTCTTGCCGCAGGCAGTGAACCTGCTGGCTCCAGGGGGAAGATTGGCGATCATCAGCTTTCACTCGTTGGAAGACCGTATCATCAAACGCTGTCTTCAAGCCGAGGCGCGCGATTGCATCTGTCCGCCGCAGACTCCTGTGTGTATCTGTGGACATCAGGCGCGGGTGCGGCTCATTACGCGACATCCGCTGGTCGCATCCCAAACTGAGCAGCAGCAGAACCCACGCGCGCGGAGCGCCAAACTGCGCGTCGTGGAGCGGTTGGAAGTGAATGCGAAACCTGGCAAAGCAGAGCAATAATCTTTCACTGGAAGCGTATATTGCGTAGGTTGTGATAGCGAAAGGCAAAGGAGAGCGCAGGTGACTGAGGGAGAGAGGATCAGCGGCGCTCATGATGCGCAAAGAGTAGATGAGCAGACGAAACCCTTGCAGGTGGCCCGCGCAAGACGGCGGCTGGCCTCATCGCTCTTTCGCCTGGGTCCAATCCCGCTAGGCATCATCGGAGCCATCCTTATCAGCCTGCTGGCCTTACTCTATCTCAACGAGGTTGGGCTGGCGACTCAGGCCAGACTGCGCCTTCAGGAGCTTGCGAACCAGCAAACGCAGCTTCAACAACAAAACCAGCAGCTTCGTGAACAGCAGGGCATTTTGCAATCGCCAGGCTATATCGTTCAACAGGCGATCCGCATGGGTATGATCCCAGAAGACCCCGCCAGAGTTCACACGATTGTGATCCCTGGGCCACCCTGAAGATAGCAGTCGCCCGGCCAGCGACAACGAGAACATCTATCACGAAAACCTATTTACCGAAAGTGTACTTTTTTGATATTGACGTAAGGTAGACGTAGTTGAAACAGCCGCATTCTGGAGCCAGATACGCGATGAGCAACAAATTGCGCCGCGCTCGCTTTCGCCAGGCGATCTTATTTCTGCTGATTTGCGGAAGTCTGCTCGCCATCGCAAGCCGTCTGGCGTATTGGCAGCTTGAACAGCATACGGCGCTGGCTGCCCTGGCCGACCAGGAACACCGGCAGCCCACTATCGTGCTTGCCGGGCGTGGCTCTTTGTATGATGTGAACGGCCATCTGCTGGCCCTCAATATCACTGAAAACGCTGTAGCCGCTGCCCCCCAGGCCATCCAGCAAGAGGAAGGCGATCACCCAGGCTCAATGGACCAGACGCTTAGACAGCTTGCCTCCATCCTGGCTCAGCCAGCCGACCTGCTTCGCCCCCAATTGCTCCTGAAACAGCATGGGCAGCCAGTCATCTTTACGTTTCTGTTCGACGCGCAAGGGCAGAAGATTCACGCCACCCAGAGTCAAAGCAAACGCATCGAGGAACTGCTGAACAACGAACAGCTTGTCGGTATTGGCTTGCGGCCCGAAAGCTTGCGCGTGTATGTTGATGGCAGCCTGGCCGCTCAACTCCTGGGCTTTGTGCAGCAGGATACAGGCGTTGGGCAATATGGTCTGGAAAAATATTACAACTCCCAGCTTACAGGCCAACCAGGCAAGCTCATCGCCCAGGCAGATGCGAACGGCAATCCGCTGGCCCTGGGCGATCAAGTCTGGCAGCCGCCGGTGAATGGCGCCGATCTGACCCTCACGCTTGACGCGAATGTAGAAGCAACTGTCGAGCAGATGCTTCACAATACCATTGTCCAGCACAAAGCAGATAGCGGCTCTGTCATCATCGTGAACCCCAAAACCGGCGCGATCATCGCTATGGCAAGTCAACCCAGCTTTGACCCCAATCAATATAACGCCGTCTCCTCTTACGATCTTTTTAACAATCCAATCACGAGCAAGATTTACGATCCCGGCTCAACCATGAAAGCAGTGACTATGGCGGCGGCGCTGGACCTGCACCTCATCACACCGAACACCACGTTCAACGACCCTGGCTACTACGACGTTGATGGTATCCGCATCCATAACTTCGATGATACGAGCTATGGACCGGAGACGATGACCCAGGTGCTTCAGCATTCGGCCAATGTTGGGGCCATCTGGGTAGCACTGCAAAAGCTGGGCGCCAGGAACTTTTATCACTACCTGAGCCTGTTTGGCTTCGACGCGCCCACCGACGTGGACCTGCCCAACGAAAGCGGCGGCCTGCTGCCTGCTCCTGCTGATCGCACCAACCTGACGCTGGCAGAGAACAGCTTTGGCGAAGGCATCAGTTTGACACCTCTGCAAATGGTGATGGCCTACGCGGCGCTTGCCAACGATGGGACACTGATGCGACCATACGTCGTCACCTCAGTGGTTCAGCATGGGCACGCCACCCAATTTGGCCCTCAGCGCGTCCGGCAAGTCATCAGCCCAGGGACAGCGCAGACTATTACCCAGATGTTGGTGCAATCTGCCGTGGATGGAGAGGCGGCTCAGGCGCTCGTTCCAGGCTATCAGATCGCTGCTAAAACTGGAACCTCGACACCGCCAGAGAAGCCTACAGGCTATACCTACGCATCGGTTGCCGGATACGCGCCAGCATCCAACCCACAATTTGTCATGCTCGTCAAAATTGATCATCCCAGAGCGCCGATCTTTGGCGGACTGGTCGCCGGACCGCTCTGGCACGATATTGCCACCTGGCTCTTCCATTACTACCGCATTTCACCCGATCAGCCATCAACGGGCGGATAGCAAGAGAAGCGCAGGAGGCGCAACCGATTTCTGGCCCGGCAGGAATGAAGATGAAAGTGAGGAAGACCACGGGAAGTATGTTGAAGGAGGCAGAACATCTGATCCCAACACTAGGCAAGGCTGACACAGAATCATGGACCAACAACAAGGAGCATTAAACGAGGAGGGAGGGCTACCAACCATGCCGACCATAGCCACGATTCGCCTGGCAGAGCTTCGCGCTGCTCTGGCCGATGGCTGGGAGATCGTGCAACCTATTTTTGCCCGCCCGCTCTGGTCATCTGTCAACGATACCAGGACCGCTTTTAATTTTGTCCTACGACGAGAGCGGCGGGTGCGTTTAATTACTGTTCCGCATGATCGGGCTGTCGAACGTTTTATAGATGAGCAGCATTTGACAGTTGATAATTCCTGATCGTTTGCTCGCCTGGGTGAAAGCTATAGCGCGCCCAGGCATGGTCGAGCGCGCCGCTCAACGCCCAGCTACGCGAGGGTATTTTTCGGCCACAAAGCAGGCGAACAAGGGGGCAACTGCGCAGCGATTTTATACTCTGGACATGTTATTGAGGACCACTGTATGCAGTTTAGTGGCAAGCGTGTGACTGTAGTTGGCCTGGCTCGCGAAGGTATAGCCCTCATCCAATACCTGAACGAGCAAGGCGCCCGCATTACCGTCAGCGATAGTAAAACCGAGGCCGCGCTCGCTCCCTCCCTGGCGCAAATTAAGGGCATTCCCGCCAGCCTCTCCCTTGGCGCACACGCCCCTGAAGATTTTCGCCAGGCCGACGTGATCTTTATCAGCGCGGGCATCCCCACCGACCTGCCGCCGCTCGTCGAGGCGCGCCAGCTTGGCATCCCCATCAGCAGCATTACCCGTCTTTTCCTGGAACTCTGCCCCGCGCCTATCATCGGCATCACCGGCAGCAGCGGCAAAACAACGACGACCACACTGATCGGGGAATTACTCAAAGCACAGGGGGGCCGCCAGGTCATTGTCGGCGGCAATATTGGCCGCACCATCCTGGGGGAACTGCCTCACATCACACCCGATTCTATTGTTGTTCTGGAGATGAGCTTTAACCAGCTTGAAATCATGACGCAAAGCCCACATATCGCCTTGCTGCTGAACATCACGCCGAACCATCTGGACCGCTGTGGCACGATGGAAGTTTATACCGAATGTAAACGCCAGATTCTCTATCACCAGCGCCCTGACGATTTTGCGATTCTGAATCCTGATAATCAGCTCAGCTTCGAGTCGCGCGCCTGCACTCCAGGGAAGGTACTCTGGTTCAGCCGCCAGCACCCGGTAGACGTGGGGGCCTTTCTGGAGGAGGGCTGGTATGTATTCCGCGATTTCACTGGCCGCGACACGCGCATCTGTCCTGCCGACCAGACAATCATCCCTGGCGATCACAACCGCGAGAACGTACTGGCGGCCATCGCGGCAACGAGCCTGGCGGGCGTCCAGCCGGAGGCCATGACGCGCGTCATTACCAGCTTTCCAGGCGTGGCACACCGCTTGCAATACGTGGCTGAGATCAACGGCGTTCGCTACATCAACGATTCGATTGCTACCGCGCCAGAGCGCATGATGGCTGCCCTCAAAGTCTACGAGCAGCAGCGCCAACCATTAGTGCTGATTGCTGGCGGGCGCGATAAGCACCTGCCCTGGGAAGAGTGCGCTGAACGGATTGTACGCCAGGTTCACGCGCTCGTCCTGCTGGGCGAAGCCACCGAACTGATAGCCAACGCGGTCAGCGCCGCCCGCGAGCGTGTTCCTGCCAACGAACAATCACTGCAAGAAGTTTATCGCGCAACCAGTATGGCGGATGCTGTACATTTCGCTGCCGACCTGGCGCGGCCCGGTGATGTTGTGCTGCTCTCGCCTGGCGGGACCAGCTACGACCTCTTCATTGACTTTGCTGATCGAGGCGAACAATTCGCCAGAGAGGCCAAAAGTCTGAGCGAGCAGTAACGGAGAGTCTGGTGCAGCAGAGATGGCATTGAAAACAAACACCAAGGGCCGGGATAACCAGCCACCTGTTATTCGGTCTCCAGCGTTAGATAACCTGGGGCAGCTTGCCACGCCGCCAGAGCGCCGAGGCCACGCGGTAAGCGTTGCTGAAGAGAAGCAGCGCCCCAAAGCGCGTCCTTCTGGCCCACTCAACAATGCCCGCGAGACTCAAGATGAAGCCTCAGATGCAGAGGCAGAGGGGCGCATCGAGCCTTTGCCGACGCCAACCGGGCGTGGCGATTATAAGCTCCTCGCCGCAGTAGGCGCCTTGCTCTGCTTTAGCCTGGTCATGGTCTACAGCGCCAGCGCAGCGGCAGACTATAGCGATCCCTCTTACTGGTTCCGCCGCCAGCTTCTCTGGGTGGGCCTGGGTCTCGTAGCCATGTTCATCACCACCAGTATTGCCTATGATCGCTGGCGGCGCATCTCTGTACCCATCCTGGTTGGCTCGCTGCTGCTGCTGATTCTGGTGCTGGTGGTTGGCAAAAAAATCAACGGCGGCCAGCGTTGGCTGCCAATTGGCCCCTTCACCTTCCAGCCGAGCGAACTTGCCAAGCTCGCCTTTACCCTGTATATTGCGGATTGGCTTTCGCGCAAAGGGAAACAGGTCGGCAGCTTTATATACGGGCTGGTCCCTTTCGCCGTTCTCACCGGGGTAGTAATTGTGCTGGTCATCCTCCAGAACGATATGGGGACCGCTATTATCATCGCTGCTTTCGCAGTGGCTATGTTCTTCGCAGCGGGCGCCAATCTCCTTCACCTGCTGCCAATGATGCTTTCTGGAGTGGGCGCTTTTGTGTTTATTACTTTCGGCACCCCCTACCGAGTATCGCGGCTGGAAGCCTTCCTCGACCCCCTCAACTGCGCTTCCAGCGCCTCCTATCAAGTTTGCCAGGGGTTGATCGCCCTTGGTTCCGGCGGCCTCACCGGCCTTGGCCTGGGAGCCAGCCGCCAGAAAGCCGGCTATCTGCCAAACCCCTGGACCGACTCCATTTTTGCGGTGATTGGCGAGGAGATCGGCTTTATCGGCTGCGGTGTCATTCTGCTCTTGATTGCCACCGTGACCTATCGTGCGTTTCGCGCCGGACGACGCGCCCCTGAAATGTACGGCGCTCTGCTGGCGGCTGGCATCTCCTGCTGGATTGCCGTCCAGGCCATCCTGAATATTGGCTCGGTCGTGGCGCTCATCCCGTTTACGGGCGTGCCTCTCCCATTTATCAGCTTTGGCGGCTCTTCCCTGGTCACGACGATGGCCGCCGTTGGCATCCTGCTGAATATCTCTCGTTACAGTGCTCATTCATCACGGTCAGGAACACAGAACGATGCGGGTATTGATTTCAGGCGGCGGGACCGGGGGACACATCTACCCGGCGCTGGCCGTCGCCAAAGTGCTCCAGAGCGATTATGACGCCGAGATCCTCTATCTCGGCGATGAGCGCGGCCCGGAGACACAGCTTGTCCCCAAAGCCGGGCTTACCTTTGTTGGCATTCGCGCGGGCAAGCTGCGGCGCTACCTCTCCTGGAAAACCATAAACGATCTGGGCCGGATACCCGTTGGCTTCGCGCAGGCCATCGGCCATGTTCGCCGCTTCCGGCCAGATGTCGCCTTCACCAGCGGCGGCTATGTTTCCGTACCGGCTGGCTTCGCTGCGCGTTGGTCAGGTATTCCATTAGTCACCCATCAGCAAGATGTCTCGCCGAATCTGGCAAACCGCCTGCTGCGGCCACTGGCAACACGCATCACTGTCTCCTTTGAGGGTTCGCTGCGCTATTTCCCTGCCAAAAAGACAACGCTGATTGGCAATCCTGTCCGCGAAGCGATCCTAAACGTCATCGGCATGGAGCCTGGCGCAGCAAAGCAATCGTTCGGCCTCGATCCTGCTCTGCCCCTGGCGCTGGTCACAGGCGGCAGCCAGGGAGCCAGGCACCTTAATGAAGTAGTCGTTGCCAGCCTGAACTGGCTGCTCCCAGTCTGCCAGGTGCTTCAGATCAGCGGTGCGCGCACTTTTGTCGCTACGAAAAGCGCTTCAGAGCGCGTGCTGGAAGAGCATCCCGACTGGAAGCCTCATTACAGACTCTATGAATACCTTGATGCCGAGATGCCCCTGGCGCTTGCCGCAGCGGATGTGGTACTCTGCCGTTCTGGCGCAGCCACACTCAGCGAACTGGCCGCGCTCGGCAAAGGCAGCATCCTGATACCGCTGCCGCCAGGTTTTGGTGGCTCGCCCCAGGAAATCAACGCCGCGATGTTTGCGCAGCATGGCGCGGCAAAAATCATCCGCGACGCTGATCTGACACCGGATGTTTTAAGCACTGCTCTCCTGCCGTACTTGCAAGATCAAGAGCGGTTGAACGGGCTGCGAATGGCGGCGCGTTCGCTCGCCCGGCCTGCTGCTGCTGCTGATCTGGCGGCCCTGGTCGCCAGCCTGGCAAAGTGAACATACTAGATGCCCGTAGGAAGAGATCTGTACCTCGGTAGAGATCGTATGGTAGAATATAGCTCAGTTAACCAGATGAACAGCGGAAAGCCCACGAGGCATATTCACTTTATGGGAATTGGCGGACATGGGTGTTCGGCAGTTTCTCAACTTGCTCAGGCGCTAGGCGAGCATGTCAGCGGTTGCGAACGGACGTTGGGCGACAGCGAAATCACCCGCATGGTGCAGGATGCGGGCATCCCCGTGTTGGAAGGCCACAGCCCCGCCCATCTCGATGGCGTTGATCTGCTGGTCTACGTCCCGGCGGCGCTGGTCTTTAACCCACAGAACCCAGAGTACCTGGCCGCTCGTGAGCGCGGCATCCGCGCCATTACCTGGCAGGAGTTGCTCGGTGAGTATATGCGCGAGGCGCTGGGCATCTCGATTGCCGGGTCGCACGGCAAAGGCACGACCTCAGCTATGGTTTCGCTGCTGCTGGTTGATGCCGGGCTGGACCCTACCTGTGAGGTTGGCGCTGTGGTCCCACGCTTTCACGCCAATTTCCGCCTGGGCCACAGCCAGTATTTTGTAAACGAGGCCGACGAGTATAATTCTAACTTTTTGCACTATCATCCACGCATCGCCATCATCACTAACTTCGACCACGACCATGTCGAGAACTATCCAACATTTGATGACTATCTGATAGGCTTCGAGCGATTTGTGCGCGGCATGGATATGAGTGACCGCTGGGACATCCCGCCCACCCTGATCCTGGGTGCGGAAGGCAAAGGCGTCGCCGATTTCCGAAGACGCCTTGCCGATTGGCCTGGCCACATCCTGACCTACGGGCTGAACCCGGCCAGCGAACCCGACTTCCTGGGCGCCGATGTGCGTCTGGAAGGAGAGACCAGCTTTGAGGTGCAGCGCAGAGGCACCTCGCTTGGGCGCTTCAATCTGCTTCTGCCGGGCCGCCATCTGGTCGAAGATGCCATCGCCGCCATTGCCGCGACGAGCCTGTGCGGCGTCACGCCCGATGCAGCGCGTGCCAGCCTGGCAGCATTTAGCGGCTTACAGCGTCGTTTTGAAATTCGCTCCACCGCCAACGACCAGATTATCATTGACGATTACGGCCATCACCCCAGCGAAGTGGCAGCCACCATTGCAGCAGCGCGGCTGCGCTACCCGACGCGGCGGCTGATTGCCGTCTTTCAGCCCGCGCTGTTCACACGCACCAAACGCTTTTTCGAGGAATTCGTTGCAGCCTTCGACGAGGCGGATGAAGTTATCATCAGCGATATTTATGGCGCGCGTGAACACGACCCTGGCGATATTCACACGCGGAGGTTGGTCGCGGCCATTCAGCAGCGGCCTACCTTTGCCGGGCGCGGCGATCATGTCATCTATGGAGCTTCACTGGCTGAAACACAGCGCCTGCTTGAAGCGATGCTCGCACCCAATGACATCGCGCTGTTAATGGGTTCAGGAACAATTTACAAAATCACCGAGGCCATGTTCGGGCCATCGCCACTGCTTGGATAACTGATCTGGATACTGGGAATGAATCAATCACTGACATCATCGCACTGGAACTTTGATCTGGCTGAAATGACCCACACATTGCGCCAGCGTTTTGGAGCGCGCGTGCGCCTCAATGAGCCGCTGGCGCGACACGGTACCTTTGGCGTCGGTGGCCCAGCCGACGCCTGGCTGGCGATAGATAACGAAGGCGATCTTATTGATCTCGTCTCGCTGGCCGCCGGGGCGCGCTGGCCGCTGATGCTCGTTGGCAACGGCACCAACCTGCTCTACACCGATGCTGGAGTGCGCGGCATCGTCGTCCAGAACGCGCTTTCCACATGGGCGCTCACCGACCTTGGCGATGGGACCGCGCAACTGGTTGGCGGCGCAGGCGTCAACCTCCCTAAACTGGTCAATGACCTGGCGGCGCAAGGCTGGGGCGGGCTGGAGTGGGGCGCAGGCGTTCCGGGCAGCCTGGGCGGCGCAGTCATCAGCAATGCAGGCGCGCATGGCTCCAACCTGAGCGATACGCTTCAGTCGGCGCGCATCCTGGACACTCATAACCTGGAAACTGGCCCCCAGGTACATGATTATCCGCTGGCTGTGCTCCAGATGGCCTACCGCGACAGCCGCTTCCGGGCGCGCCGCCGGGTCGAGTTCGACAACCAGGGCCGACCACTGCCGCCGCCGCGCGCGCTGATCGAGCCTGCCGAGATCGTCACATCCGTCACCTGTCGGCTGCGACGTGAAGCGCCAGAGACGCTCAAAGCGCGCGTGGCTCATTACAAACAGCATCGCAAAGAGACCCAACCACCCCAGGCCAGCGCCGGCTCAGTCTTCAAGAATCCTCCTGGAGACTATTCGGGTCGGTTGATAGAGGCGGCTGGCCTGAAGGGCAAGCAGATCGGCAAAGCGCAGCTCTCGTCGCGCCATGCCAATTTTATCGTCAATCTAGGAGGCGCACGCGCCGCCGACATCCTGGCGCTGATCGCCCTCGCCCGCGCAACGGTGCGCGAGCGCTTCGGCGTCGAGCTTGAGCTTGAGATCGAACTGCGCGGAGAAACGGAGGCCGAAACACCGTAAAGAAGGAAGCAACGACCTGTCTATGGACCCCAAAAGGTCCGCTCATCTGCATGCAGATAGATACATGTTCAGACGAAGCAAGAGAGTCAAGAACCAGCAGGCAGCGCCAGGCAGCGCATCAACAAGGACTGCAAGCGAGAGCAGCCTGATCGATGTGACGTTTAGCCGACAGCCACGAAACCAGACCAGACTTTCCAGGGGAGAGCGGAAGCCCGCACGGCCCGCGAACATAGCCGCGTCGGCCCTGGCTGAAGAGAAGCCAACCAGTACGATGATCGGGGTCGGCTGGGCGCGTTCAGGCGCACTGAAGCATGCAGAGATGCAGGCCAGCCCAAAACGCCGCCAGCCCAGAAGCAGACGTGAGCGATGGATCAGGCGCATGCTGATTGTCGTGCCGCTGCTGCTGGCAATCGTCTTTGGGCTGCATACCCTCTTGACCATCCCTTATTTTGAGGTCCAGCACATCACGGTTGAAGGCACGCGCAACGGGCAATTAATTGCCGCCATCCAGCGGCTTCATCTCGATGGGATCAATATTTTTCTCGCCGACACCAGCGCCGATGCGGCACACATCAAGACGCTCCCGCCAATTGCTGATGCCAGCGTGACACGTAACCTGCCCGATACGCTGCTCGTCCACGTAGTAGAGCGCCAGCCTGTGCTTATCTGGCAGGTTGGCACAAACCAGTATAGCGTTGATGCTGGAGGCAGCATCATTGCTCAGGTGCAACACACCGGTGGGCTGCCAGTCGTGCGCGATGAGCATACAGGCGACCAGCATGGAAAACCCTTTGCGCCTGGCGGCAAAATTGACCCAAAGATCATACAAATGGCCCGTCAATTGCTAGAGCAGGTTCCGACAGCGATTGGTATCACCAGCTTCACGCTGCGCGATACCCTTGCGTATGGAGTTGTCCTGATAAGCGCGGATGGCTGGCAGGCGCGCTTTGGCGCCCCCGATAACCTGGAGAACAAGATCAAAGAGCTTGCCGCCATCTTACAACTTGTCAAACAGCAGGGCCAGCAGCTCGCGCTGGTTGACCTCCGCTTTGGATTTTACCCGTATTATCGTCTGAAGAGTCCAGGCGCTGAACCATGAAGCCCTCAGCAGAAGGCTTCAACCGATTAGCTGCCTGCGTAAGTATTTGCCTTCTCTTGCGTAGCCAACGGCGCCTGCTTATTTGTATCAGAAAAGGCGCTTGAAACCGTTTCCCTGGGTCTGCGTATCAGACCCTTCCAGACCACTGTCTCTCAGGGGTTCATGGGGTCCAAACCTGGAACCTGAGTTCTGCCGGATAACGGGGAGCGTGTGCCGTGCCAGATCGGATCATCGTCGGAATCGACGTAGGAACGACAAAAGTCTGTGTTCTCGTCGGCGAACAGGACCGCAACGGAAAAATCAATATTTTGGGCGCCGGCCTGTGTCCTTCGCGCGGGCTGCGGCGCGGCGTGGTCATCAATATGAGCGAAACGGTGGAGTCCATCACCTCTGCCCTTGACCGCGCCGAGCGTCTTTCAGGGCGCAAAATCGCGGCGGCCTATGTAGGTGTGGCTGGTAGCCACATTGAATCGTTGAATAGTAGAGGTGTCGTCGCCATCTCCCCCAACAGCCGCGAAATTGTCCCCAGTGACATCAACCGGGCAATTGAAGCAGCGCGCGCTATCGAAGTACCCAGCAGCCGCGAGGTAATTCATGTCATTCCGCGCGGCTACCTGGTGGATGGGCAAGAGGGCGTCAAGAATCCTATTGGCATGTCAGGCTATCGGCTGGAGGTGGAATGTCATATCGTGACTGGCGCCGTGGCCTCCATCCAAAACCTGATTAAATGTGTCCAGAAATCTCAGGTAGAGATAGATGATCTGGTTCTGGAGCCATTGGCCTCCAGTGAGTCTGTCCTGACGCCCAGCGAAAAAGAGCTTGGCGTCGTGCTGCTGGACATCGGCGGCGGCACCACCGATGTCGCTATTTTTGTAGAAGGCGCTATCTGGCATACCGTTGTCTTGTCGCTGGGTGGCAATCTCATTACCAATGATATTGCCTATGGCCTGCGCATCCCGTTCCTGGCCGCCGAAGAACTGAAGGTCACACACGGCCATGCCGACTCCAGCCAGATTCCAGCCGGGCAAAGGGTTGACCTGGAGCCTTTTGTTCCCGACTGCAAAGAGGATGCCGATCAGCATGCGCTGGCAGAAATCATCGAGGCGCGTGTGGAGGAAATCTTTGAAAAGTGCCAGGAAGAGATTACCAAATCCGGGTACGATGGCCTCTTGCCTTCCGGCATTGTGATTACTGGCGGCACTGCCGAACTGCCTGGCATCATCGAAAAAGCGCGGTCCACATTTAACCTGCCGGTGCGCATCGGCACACCGCGCGGGCTGCACGAAGTCGTTGATTCGCTGGTGAATAAGCCCGCGTTCTCGACCGGGGTAGGTCTGCTGCTGTGGGGATTGCGCCAGAGTGAGGCGCTGGCTGCGGATGAAGCTCGCAGCCAGGAAGTACCTTTTGTCTATCAGCGTTTTAAGCAGTGGCTTCAAACGTTACTACCATAGGAAAACAAATCGAATAGCAATCGTGCCGTTCGATTTTCCTTTGCAGCCTTCGGATAGAAGGGAGGCTTGGAACATGGCGCCACAAATGAACCATCATCAGGTTGAGGGGTTTGCTCAGATTCGCGTCATCGGCGTCGGTGGCGGCGGCAGCAACGCTGTCAACCGGATGATTCAGGCGCAGATGCTCGGCATCGAGTTTATCGCTGTCAACACCGACGCCCAGGCGCTGCTGCTGGCCGAAACACCGCATCGCATCCGCATCGGTGATAAGCTGACACGCGGCCTTGGCGCAGGCGGCAACCCTGCCATCGGCGCGAAAGCCGCCGAGGAGAGCAGCGAAGAACTCTACGAGGCGATTAAAGGCTCGGATATGGTCTTCATCACCTCCGGCATGGGCGGGGGTACCGGAACCGGCGCCAGCCCTGTGGTCGCGCAGATCGCCAAGGAGGCTGGTGCGCTCAGCGTCGGCGTCGTGACCAGGCCATTCTCCTTCGAGGGCAACAAGCGCCGCATCGCTGCCGAAGAGGGCATCGCCGCGCTCAAGCAGCATGTTGATACGCTGATCACTGTCCCGAATGATCGGCTGCTCCAGGTGGCTGATAAAAAGATGCCGCTGTCCGAAGCCTTCCGGCTTGCTGACGACGTGCTGCGCCAGGGCATCCAGGGCATCAGCGACCTGATCACGGTGCCAGGCATCATCAATCTGGACTTTGCCGATGTCAAGGCCATTATGGCCGATGCCGGCAGCGCCCTGATGGCAATTGGTGAGGGCAGCGGCGAAACGCGCGCGGTGGATGCCGCGCGCCAGGCTATCGCCAGCCCACTACTCGATATTGACATCAGCGGCGCGCGTGGGGTGCTGTTTAATGTCACTGGCGGCAACGACCTGACGCTCTTCGAGGTTCACGAGGCCGCCGACATTATCAGCAAGGCCGCACACCCGGAGGCCAATATCATCTTTGGGGCAGTGCAAGACCCGGTGTACGATGGCCGTATCAAGATTACGGTGATTGCCACCGGTTTTGAGAACCGGGCGCTCCAGGGCCGCAGCGAGTATGATCGCCGCATGGTCTACGCCCAGGCTGGCAGTTCGCGTCCGGCTTACCCGGTCAATCACGGGCCGATTGGCCCCACGCCGCATCTGCCACCGACATCAACGCCTCTGCCTGATTCGGCGCGGCTGCGCGCCACCAGCGCGCCTGGTAACCGCCCTGGAGTCCCGGCGGCTCATCTGCGCCCCACCTCTGGCGAGCCAGCCACAGACCCCGACACAGAGGTGGTAGCGGAGCCGACGCCGCCTCTGCCGGATACCGGACGGCCAGAGCCGCCCAGCCAGAGCCGCCCCGTCCGGCAAGTCATCCAGCGCCCACCAGACACGCCCCGGCGCTCTGGCCCGCTGGATGGCATCGAAATCCCTGCATTCCTGCGCCGCCGCTAACGCGGCGCAGGAAGCCGGAGAGGAGCGATTCACCTCTCCGGCTCTTTCATTTGCGCCGTGAATTGACAAGAAGATGCTCCATAGGTGAGAGGATAGCTCATGGCGAACTATAACTTCTGGCGCAGCGAAAGGATTCGGCTGCGCGCCATCGAACAGAAGGATCTCGACGATCTCTTCCATTCCCCTGAAGAGTTCGATCAGGTTGACCCCAGGATAGACCTGCCAGAATACGGGCCACAAGAAGTCCCTTGAAGCGCCAGTCAGTCATGGTCAAGGATGGCATAGAGCAGGCTATCACGCCAGGAGCCATCTCTATTGCGAAAGTCTTCGCGCAGGCGCCCCTCATACTGCATGCCTATCTTCTCCATCACCCGCTGCGAGCCAGTATTATCCGGGTGACACAGCGCATAGATGCGGTGAAGCCCAACAGTGGAGAACCCGAAATCAACCAGCGCCTGAGCGGCCTCGGTAGCATATCCCTGTCCCTACTCCGCAGGGCTGAGCCGATAGCCCAGTTCTGCCTGGCCCAACTCCCGATTCGTAATGGTCAGAAAGACCATCCCGATCAGCCGCCCTTCGTCGCGCAGCACTATCGCCAGAGCATAAACCGGGCGCGGGTTGAGCGTGAGCCAGTCCTGGGTCCGTTGGAACAGGGCGCGCCCCTCTCCCTCAGTGAGCTGGCCGCCGCCACGAAAGTGATGAAGGGCCGGATCGGCCTCCAGGGCAAGAACCGCAGCCTCGTCTTCCGCCGCAAAATCTCGTAGGAGCAACCGCCTGGTAGGCATCTCCATCAGGCCCTTCTTTCGCAGCTTCTACAGCTTCCAGGGCGTGAATCGAATGCCCCTGGCAACCAGTTCTGCCTGAACCTGCTCTGGCGTCTCAAAGCAGATGGCATCCCAGCCAGCCGCGCGAGCGCCAGCCACATTTTCCGGCAGATCATCCAGAAAGAGATGCCCGGCGGCAGGATGACCGGTCGCAGCTTCCACAGCACGATAGATCGCCAGGTCAGGCTTCAGCGCGCCAACTTGATATGAGAAGATGATATGCTGCGCTTCGGCAAACCAGGGAGAGATACTCTGGAGGTAATCCATATGTAGCTCATTGGTATTGGAGCAGATAGCCAGCATATAGCCCTGCGCCCGGAGTTCCTGCATAAACAGCGGTATATAGGTGCGCTCAACGAATATATCATTCCAGAGATCAATAAACGCCGCGCGGTCAAGGCCAAGCTCCGCCAACGCCCCTCCTACAAATTCATTCGTCGTCATCAGCCCTAATGCGTAGCGGTCTTCATTGCTCCTCAGCCAACGCTGGATACGAGCAAGCTGCTTCTCTTCAGGGAAGAGGCTTTGCAGACGACGCCGGGAGCGAGAAAAATCAACCTCAACCAGCACATTGCCAATATCCAAAACAACCGCACGGGGTTGTTGCAAAAGTTGTTGCTCAGGCATCCATCATTTCCTTACAGCGTTATTGAGCCGCGCTAACACCTACCGTCTGCATCTGTGGGCCACCAACTGTGCTGATCTGCGGCAGCAGGTCATGCAGCGCCGCAATCAACGCCTGCGAGTCGTCGGGCAGCAAGCGACGAGGAATCTGAATCACTCCAAGCTGCACCTTCACCTCGTTACGGAAGCGCCGATAGAGCGCCACCCGGTTAGGCGTCATATTGCGCCGCGCCTTGATGATCACCACACCCTCCTTCAGACTGATCGACTCAAAGCCCATCTCCCCAGCCCCTACCTTGAGCGCGATCAGCTTCAGCAGGTTCTCAACCGGCGGCAGCAGCGGCCCGAAGCGATCTTGCAGTTCAGATCTCATCGCTTCCACCTGCTCGCGCGTCATCAGGTTCGCCAATCGCTGATAGAAGTTCATCTTTAGCGCCCGGTCATTGATATACTCATCGGGGATATAGGCATCCACCGGCAAATCAATCGTGACGACAGGAACGGCAGCCTCAGCTTTCTTACCCTGAAGCTCCTGAATCGCTTCCGCCAGCAGCCGACTATACAGATCAAAGCCAACGACGTTCATAAACCCGGACTGCTCCGGCCCCAGCAGATTGCCCGCGCCGCGAATCTCTAGGTCTTTCATCGCAATACGGAAACCCGCACCCAGTTCCGTTGCCTCATAGATCGCCCGCAGCCGTCTTTCGGCAATGGGCGTCAGCTTCGTCTCCTTATTGAAGAGCAGATAGGCATAAGCTTGATGTGAGCCGCGCCCCACGCGCCCGCGCAACTGATACAACTGCGCCAGCCCGAAGTTCGCCGCGTTGTTGATGATAATCGTGTTGGCGTTGGGAATGTCCAGCCCATTTTCAATGATCGTCGTGCAGACCAGGACGTTATATTCGCCGCTGGAAAAGGCCAGCATGACGTGCTCAAGCTGATCCTCGGCCATCTGCCCATGTGCCACCGCAAACGTCGCCTCTGGAATAAGCCGTTGCAGCCGCTGGGCAATCACCTGAATCCCCTGCACACGGTTATGCACAAAGAAGACCTGGCCGCCGCGATCCACCTCGCGCAGAATCGCCTCACGAATGAGCGCATCATCCCATTCACGAATCGAGGTGCGAATCGGCAGCCGCTCCTGTGGAGGCGTCTCAATCACGCTCATATCGCGCACATTGACCAATCCCATATGCAGCGTGCGCGGGATGGGCGTCGCTGTCAGCGTCAGCACATCAATCTCCATGCGCAATTGCTTCAGCCGCTCCTTGTGGACAACGCCAAAGCGTTGCTCTTCATCAATAATCAGCAGCCCCAGGTTATTGAAGACAACATCCTTCTGGAGCAGCCGGTGTGTGCCGATCAAAACATCAACGCGGCCCAGCGCCAGGTCTTCCAACACCTGCTTCTGCTCTTTCTCCGAGCGGAAGCGGCTCAGTAACTCGACGCGAATAGGATAAGGCCGCAGCCGCTCGCTGAAGGTATTGAAGTGCTGAAGTGCCAGAACCGTCGTCGGAGCCAGGACAGCTACCTGGCGCTGATCGAGAACGGCCTTGAAAGCGGCCCGCAGCGCCACCTCCGTCTTGCCATAGCCCACATCTCCGCAGACCAGCCGATCCATCGGGCGGGGCCGCTGCATATCGGCCTTGACTTCATCAATGGCCCGCGCCTGATCGGCAGTCTCCTCATAAGGGAACGCCTCTTCAAGCTCTTGCAACCAGGGTTGCTCGCTGTCAGCCGGGAAGGCGTGACCGTCCGCCGCCTCGCGCACGCTGTAGAGCCGCAGCAGATCGCTGGCGATGTTCTGCACGCTCTCTTTGACCTGCTGCTTGGCGCGCGCCCATTCTGCGCTGCCCAGCTTGCTAAGCGCGGGCGTCGCATCGCCCATGCCGATAAACTTGGTGGCGCGATCAAGCTGATCCGTCGGGATATACAGCCGGTCCGTTCCGGCGTACTGAATCAACAGGTACTCGCGCTCGACTCCGGTACTATTGAGTTTGACCAGCCCCTCGAAGCGCCCGATGCCATGATCCTGATGCACCACAAAATCGCCCGGATGAACTTCCGCCAGGAAGGTCGCCGGAGTTACCGGCTTGCGGCGCGCTGCCTCACGCCGCTTCGACCAGCCAAAAACTTCCGTATCGGTAAAGACCGTCAGCGCCAGCGCGCGGCTCTGCCAGCCTTCCGCCAGATGCCCCTGGACAATCGCCAGCAAGCCAGGCTCCGGCGCTTCGGCCAGGTGAATCACGGGCGAAACTTGCACAGCATCCGCGCCAAACTGCGCCTCATCCCCAAACACCTCACACAGCCGCCGCGCCTGGCCTGTCACCACCACTACGCGCTGCCGCTCACGCATCGCCCGTCGCGTTTCCACCACAAAGGCCCGCAAGCGCCCCCCATACGAGTTGGCCGCGTGCAGATCAGGCGCCAGCGCGCGCCTCTCATCTCTGGTCTGGCTTCCATTGCCTGCCACGCGCTGATCACCAGGGGGCAGGCTTTCGTCTGTCAGAAAGCTGGCAAAGCGCAGATACCGCCGCGCCTCAAGCTGCGGCCAAAGGTCATGCCAGCCGATAAAGGCCGGGCGCAGCCCGGGCGGATTCTCCCCATCGCGCTCCCGCGAAACGCGCACCTCTTCAGCCTGATCGGCCAGCCGCAGCGCCACCTCTTCCAGCCGATCAGGCATATCCAGCGCCAGCACGCCATCGGGCGGTAGATAGGAGACCAGCGTTGCCGGGCGATGCAGATAGGGCAGATAAAAGACCAGATCATCAAACGACTGCCGGGACCGCAAAGCATCCAGATCACGCGCCCAGCGATCAGCCGCATCCTGATGCAGCGTCGTTATCGGCAGCCGCTCCAGTTCAGCCGCCGCCTCTGGCCCGCGCAGCGGCAGTGCTTCCCTGGAAGGCGCGAGCAGCACCGAATCTATGGGATTGAGCGAACGCTGCGTCTCAGGGTCGAAGGTGCGAATAGACTCAATCTCATCGCCAAAGAACTCGATCCGTACAGGCCGAACGAGCGTCGGCGGGAAAATATCTACGATGCCGCCGCGATGCGTCATCTGCCCTGGCTCCTCCACCTCCGCTACCGGCTCATAGCCCAGGTGATAACACTGCTCCAGCAGCAGTTCCAGGTCCAACTCCTCGCCCACCCGCAGCTCCACCAGCGCCCTGCGCAGCTCGTCTGGCGGGATAATCGGCTGGGTCAGCGTCCGCGCCGAGGCAACGACAATCAGCGCCGCATCCGGAGCCTGTGGCTTCGGCTTCGTTCTGCCGTTTGCCAGGCGTGCCAGCGTACCCAGTCGTAGCTGCATCGTCTCGGCATTTTCAATCATGCGCTCATAGGGCAGGGCATCCCGGTCAGGGAACAACAGCACCTGCTCCGGGCGGCCCGTGAGCGGTCGCAGCATCTCGGCCACGTCCCGCGCCCGATTCTCATCCTGCACGACAATCAACAATGGCCGACTCAGCGCGGTACCCAGTGCCGCCAGCAGATACGGCTTGCTGGACTCACTCACGCCATGCAGTTCCGGGGGCGCTTCGCCATGCTCCAATTGCTCGACCAGGCGGCGAAACTCTGGCCGCTCTCTCATTATCGGGAGTAAACCCTGTAAGGACATCTATCCTCCCCATGAGTCGTTTTGCTTGTGGCACAGCCATCTCTGGCAGTGCTACAGGCAGATTCAGGCTTTCTCTGAAACACGGACACTATTAAACCGATTCATTGCCACCAGCACGCCCTCGCGCAGAAAAGAGCGCACCGCCTCCGCTGCTAACCGCTCGGCTTCCTCCAGCGTCTCTTTCTCTTTGCCGCGCGGAGGCTTCAGCACATAACCCGCCGTCTGCATTGGATTCACCGCCGGTCGGCCAATCCCCAGCTTCAGGCGAGGAAACTCACTTGACCCTAGCGCCTCGATGACCGACTCCAGCCCATGATGCCCACCCGACTTGCCACGCGGACGCAGCCGCATTCTGGCAAAGGGGAGATCGAGGTCGTCGCAGACAATCAGCAGATCGTCCAGAGCGACCTTATACCAATGCGCCAGGTCGGCGACCGGCTTGCCGCTCAGGTTCATGTAGCTCTGCGGCTTCGCCAGCACAACCTTCTCGCCGTTGATCAGCCCTTCGGCCAGCAGCGTCTTGCCGCGTTTCCCGCTCCAGGTCCAGCCCTCGGCCTCAGCCACCAGATCAGCCACATGGAAGCCCACGTTATGGCGCGTCTTCTCATACTCTCTGCCTGGATTGCCCAGGCCCACAACCAACTTCACCGCTGCTCTTTCCCATCCTTTGCATATTTCTGCGCAGCAGAAGAACCGCCTCCCGAAGATAAGGGGGGCGGTGCGCTAGCGCACCTGTTTTCGCGGGTGCGCCGCTCTTTTCTTCATTATACCATGCAGAACCGGGGCCTGACTACCTTATATCATGTTGGACATAATGTGCGACATACCGTGCACAACCGGGGTCTGGCTACCTTTCCTACTGGCGAGTGAGTAAAAGATAAACGGTCCCAAATGTACTCCCCGATGGCAAATACGTGCGTGGCAGCGTTCCACGCAAACTTGCTGAAAAACTTTGCGTTCTGCAAGCGCCGTGTTATAATCGGGTAGTATGTGAAGAGCGCGCAGTGCGCTAAGAGAAACTCTCCCAGGCGCTACATCCGAAACTATGCAGATAGCAGATTCCCACGAAGCAGAAACCCAGCAGACCGCCGCTGAACAACTGAAATCTGCCCTCGAAAGCCTTCTTTTCGTGGCCGGACGCCCCCTGGAGCGGGCCGAACTGCGGCGCTTGCTGGCAATCAACGAGGGCCAGCTTGAAGCCACACTTGCCACCCTGGCTGCCGAGTGCGAAAAGCGCGGTGTGCGCGTACAGCGCCTGGGCAACCAGGTGCAGCTTGTCTCCGCGCCGGAGAACGCCCGCTATATCGCCGCGTTCCTGGGCTTGCCTAGCCAGGTCAAGCTCACCACTGCCGCTCTGGAAACGCTGGCCGTCATCACCTATCGCCAGCCAATCACCCGCAGCCAGATCGAAACCATTCGCGGCGTCAATAGTGATCGGGCGCTTGCCAGTCTGATCGCCCATAGCCTGGTCAACGAGATTGGGCGCGCCGCCACCGTTGGTCGGCCTGCGCTCTTCGCCACCACGCCCGAATTCCTTCAGCAGTTCGGCCTGACCAGCCTGGAGCATCTGCCCACACTCGACCTCCCCGGCGAAAGCCTTCAGGCGTTGGAATCGCTCCCCAATGGAGCGGACCATCGCGCCCCTGCGGCTAACGGGCATAGCGAGCGATCCATTGCAGAGCCGCAGCCGTCCGAACAGTCAGCTATCTCGCCAGCCAGGCAAGAGGGCGAGGAGGAGTCAGGTTGAAGTTAGGTCGCCATCTTCCCACCAGTTCCAGACCAGTCCAGGCCGCCGAAATCGCCCAATCGCTAGGCTGTGACACTATCCAGATTTTTGTCAACAATCCTACCTCCTGGCAGCCGCCACGCGATGTTCCGGCAGCGCCAGGAAAGCTCGACCCGCCGAGCGCCTTTGCCTGTGCCGTCGCCGAGCGTGGACTCTCGCCCGTCGTCGTCCACGCGCCCTATCTCATTAACCTCGCCTCGCCCGACGAGACTATTTTTGACAAGTCTGTTATACTGCTGGGCGGAACGATACAGCGTGCCAGGCGCTTTGGCGCTCGCTATGTTGTCTTTCACATGGGCAGCCACCGGGGCGCAGGCGTCGAAGCGGGCATCGAGCGCATCGCCGACGGCCTGCGCCGCATCCTGCCAGCCGCGCCAGACGAAGTTGTGGTCCTGCTTGAAAACGATGTGGGGGCGGGCAACCAGGTTGGTTCCCGGATCGAGCATCTGGCAGCCGTCCTGGATGCGCTGCCTGAACACGCGGCACGCCTGGGCATCTGCCTGGACACCGCGCATCTCTGGGGGGCTGGTTACGATCTTGGCAGCGCGGAGGAGGTCACGCGCCTGCTAGCAGATGTTGATCGTCTGGTTGGCTTGCGGCGTCTGCCGGTAATCCACCTCAACGATACCGCTACTGCGCTAGGCGGGCGCCGCGACTTGCATGCCCGCATCGGTGAAGGCATCATTCCAGAGGTCGGGCTGCGTACCCTGCTCAGGCATCCTGCCCTGCAAGACGTCGCCATCATTCTGGAAACGCCGATCCAGACACTTGAGGATGACGAGACCCGCCCTGATTGGGCGCATGATAAAGAACACCTTGCCCGTGTGCGGGCGCTGGGCGCGGGATCGAGAGCGCCGGGGCCGCAGCCAGGGCAAGCGCCCGCAGCCGAAGGCTCGGCAGAAACTATGCCGCCTCAGATCGACCAGCCGACACGCTAGCACTGTTTTCTGGTCAGAATCAGTGATGGATATTTGGAGGAGTACATCAGTATGCAAAAAGTAGGCGCTCAGGGCAAACGCGCCCAGAACCGCAAACCCACTATCTGGGTCGCGCGCGCCAATGGCGACAAAAGTTTCGGCGCCATCTTCGAGGATGATGGCAAGACAGGATATTTTTATCTCTGCGCCTTGAATCCTAAAGAAATCCTCAGCCACGTCGAAATCTATCAAACCGCCGACCTACCGCTGCCCATGCGTGAGGACTACATCCAGATTTACTGGGCCGAACATGGACAGCGCGCCGCCCTCTGCATTCGCGGCTGGCCGCTGGCTGTCTTCGATATTCCCAGCCGCAAAGGCTGGCTGCTGGAAGAACTCCCTGAAGACGCCAGCGATACCGCCCGCGAAGCCGCGCTGATGGATGCGCTCGTGGTGGAATAAGGTGGAAATAAAAAGGCATCCGATTGCATCGCGGCTGCCTCCTGTATCGCTGCCGAGACAGGAGCACTACAGGGAGCAGCCGCTCGCATTCGCTCGCAGGCGTTATTACCCGCACCAGGCCAGCAGAGGCCGAATAATCTTTCTAGCACGCCCAAGCGATCTTGATCCCACATACCACTCGAACGCCGTCTGCTGAAGGCTGGTACCCAGCGTGGGAAGCGTGAATCGTCGCCAGCACAGCGCCCAGGCCAAGGTTGTGCCGCATCGCCAGCGCCAGTTCACCGATCAGTTCACCGGCGTGCGCTCCCACGATATGCGCCCCCAGAATCTGTCGCCCTTCTGAGACACAATCAGCTTGATAAACCCTTCAAGCTCTCCTGCCGTCTGGGCGCGATCAAGCGTGTGCCAGCGCAGGCGCACCATACGCAGCCATAATGCAGGCAATCGCCGCCCAGGCGCTCCTTATCAATCAGGGCTGTTCGTGCGCCCAGCGCCGCTGCCAGCCGCGCGGCTGGCAGCCCACCGGACCCCGCCGATCACGGTAATATCATAGGGGTAGCGCGCCATGACTCCTCCTCTGGTGAACGTCGCGCTGTGCAAGCCTAAAGAGGAGAGGCAACCTCTGGTTCGCCTGGCGCATCCGCTTTCTCTGGCCCCTTCACGCGCCGCCTCAACCCCTTCCCCACAACGATGGTAAAGAAGAAGAGCAGCCCGCCAAAGAGCAGAATACTTACCAGGCTAATCAGACGGTCCAGCAGAATAGCCGCAGCAGCCGCGTTCTGCGCTGCCGTCGTCTGGGGGGTAAAGAGCAGGATCATCGCAAACATCCCCGCCTCCACAAAACCCACCCCGCCGCTGGTCAGCGGCACCGTTGTCAGCAGCGATTCGCCCAGTGCAATAAAGAGCGCCGCCGCAAAGATATGAGGAAGATCGCCACCCAGCAAGCCAGCCGCCAGAGCCACAAACATGAAACGCAGCGATTCCAGCGACCAGACCGCCAGTGTCAGCGGGGCCAGCAATTGCAGCCGCTTAAACGAGCCGAGCGTACCCTCTTGGAAATGCACGTACTGCACCCGGAAACGTGTAGGAATGCGCCTGCCAATCCGATCACGATAGACACGCAGCCCCACCAGCCCAACGACCAGCCCTACCACCAGCGCCAGACATACCCGCAGCGCCAGTTCAAGCTCCGCAGGTAGCTGACCATGCAGACTAATCAAGATCGCCGAAATAAACAGCAGCAGCAAGCCAATCAGATCGAGAATACGTTCAGCCAGTACCGTGCCAAAGGACCGAGTAGTCGAAACATTCGCAGCCTGGCGCAGCAGATAGGCGCGATAGATATCGCCAAGCTTCGCGGGGACAACCACATTCGCAAACCACGAGAGGTAGAGGATTTTATTGAGGTTGAGAAAACTGGGGAGATAAACCCCATCCTCTTTACGGTAGCCCACATTCTCTAACAGCAGCCGCCAACGCAGGGCGCGCATCGGGAAGGAGCAGTAATAGATTACAAAAGCCACCGCAAATAACCAGACATTAGCGCGCCCCAAGGCCGCAGCAATGCTCTTGGGATTCAGTTCCAGGCTCAGGCGCTGCGCTACCAGAGCAAAGACCACGATGACCAGCGCCAGCGGGACAATCGTCCGCCAACTAAGTAACCTCTTCCCAATGGAAGGCCGTTGCGGGTTCAGCTCTGCCACGTCCTCATCTCGCCCTATCTCTGACGGCCTCGCTTCATCCGAGGAAGGCTTTTGTTTGGAGTGGCCGACAAAAAACCGATCTGAAGGGGGTGAGCCGCGTGTATCCGATTGATCAAAGTGAGGCGAAATGGGACACCTCCAGACCTCTCAACCCCGAATGTTTGATATGTTCTTCCCAAGGCATTAAGAGGGTCTATCATCAGGTTTGTATGCCTCCGCAAGAGAGGAGGCCACCGCTAAGTGAGCAAATGCTTCATCAGGGATGACGTTTTATCAAAGCGCCAGGTAACATCGGACGGCGCTTCCAGAAATCCTCTGCTGCGCTCGCCCTTGGTAAAGAAGCGCGAGCAGCCAGAAGCGGAGAGCAGCCAGAGCAGATACCAGCTTTGCACATCCTATGCCCCGGCCTCACCCCACTGGCATCCGTTGTGCCTCGGTTGTATGTCGGGCGCGCTCTTGCCGGAACCAGCTTATCGTCCAGGTCATGCCCGCCTCCAAACCCACCGCAGGTTCCCAACCAAGCTGTTCCCTGGCTTTGCTAATATCGGGGCGACGACGATCTGGATCATCCTGTCGCTTAGGCTCAAAAACCATTTTCGATGAAGACCCGCACAAACGGGCAATTAGCCTAGCGTATTCGAGAACGGTATGCTCTTCCGGGTTGCCCAAATTATAAATCTCACCAGTCGTTCCAGGCGTGAACATAGCGCGCATCAGCCCATCAACCAGATCGGTCACATAGCACAGGCTGCGCGTTTGCGAACCATCGCCATGAATCGTCAGAGGTCGGTTATCCAACGCCTGCGTAATAAAATTCGGAATAATCCGCCCGTCGTCCATCTGGCTGTGTGGGCCATAGGTATTGAAGATACGCACGATACGCGCATCAACCCCATATTGTCGGCAAAACTCCATCGTAATCGTCTCGCCAAGGCGCTTGCTTTCATCATAGCAAGCGCGAGGGCCGACGGGATTCACATTGCCAAAATAGTCTTCTCGCTGCGGATGAACCAATGGATCGCCATAGATTTCAGAGGTGGAAGTGATTAAAAACCGCGCGCCTGCCTCTCGCACGCGCTGGAGCAGCCGATAGGTTCCCATACTATTCACCAGGATCGTCTCGAAGGGGTGATCCATATATCCTACCGGGCTGGCCGGGCTGGCTAAATGGAAGACCGCATCTGCCTCAAAGGCCAGCGGCTCAACAACATCGTGCTGAAGAAACGTGAAGCGTGGTTTGCCCAGCAATGCCTCAATGTTCCCACGCGCCCCGGTGAGCAAATTATCAACACAGAGAACGGAATATCCTTCATCCAACAAGCGGGAGCAAAGATGCGAACCGATAAATCCGGCCCCACCCGATACAAGCACATTCACAAAACTGCCTCCAGAAAAGATCTTCCAGCGTTCTGCTCTGTAGTCAGGCAGCACTCTCCGCGAGATTGTAGTCGTTCATAGGGGAATTGGCAAGGCGCCCTGGGTAGCAGTCTTGTTGAGAAACCTGCTTCGCTGGTTGAGAGATGCACAGCCTTGTAAGGGTGTATCATCGTGGGCAGGGGAAGTGAAGCCGCGCAAGGCGCGCTGGCACGGCGCCCACCGATCAACAGCGCACAAACCGAGACAAACCAGTAGATAAACCAGAGGGAAGAGGAAATCGCTGCATCAATCCAGAAAATGCTGCTCGCCGCCAGGTGGCGAGGCAAATAAGGCGGCAAAGTTCCCATCAAAGCCCTTGAGGAAGAGGTGCATGTCGATCACATCATCAGCGGTGACAGGAGCGCCTGGATCGGCATCCGCTGCTGCGGGTGGTTCATCAGCCAGCGCAGCCTCCGTCAGCGCCCCCTCGCCCAGGGCTTCGGCTTCCAAAATCGCCTTGCGCCGCTCGCTGCGCGTGCTGCCAGGGAACGATATTACGAATATGCCCTTACGCCCACACGAGTCGCACCGAACCATCACCATCCAGACCTCACTGCGCCGGGCCAGGACAGTCACATTCTCCCCTTCATACGCGCACTGGCAATGACTACAGTGCTGGGTTGTAAACAACCGCCGGATCAACCGTTCTTGCGCGTGCATAAGTCAGCCTCGCTTCTTTATCGAGTCCAAAGGAAAAGGCCGGTCAGTCCGATTTCCCAAACTCATCCAGCACATCCAGGCTATTGATAAAGTCGCGGTAAATGTCCAGATTATCTTTCTCCTGCTTTTGCTGCTCCTGCTGCTCTTCAGGATTCTCTAACGTCACCCCTGCACGCTCCAGCACTGATTCTGACACATAAATAGGCGCCTTTGCCCGTACCGCCAGCGCAATGGCATCGCTAGGGCGCGAATCAACTTCCACGTGCCGTCCATCAGCGTCTATCACCAGGCGGGCGTAGAAAATATCGTCCACAAGGTCGGAAATAACAACATTGGTCATCGTACCGCCAAGTTCGGTAATGACCGACTTCAACAGATCATGTGTGAGCGGGCGCGGCGCTGTGGTTCCCTGAAGCTCCATAGCTATCGCGTATGCCTCAGCGTTGGCAATCCAGATAAACAGGTAGCGGTCAACCTTCATATCTTTCAGGATGACGACGCGCTGCCCTGTCGCCAGATTAATGCGCACGCTCTCGACAGTCATCTCCACCATGATAATGCTTCCCTCCTTCGGTCGGGAATGCGTTCGGCCACTTCATCCCTATTGTACACCCAAGCTCACCGTTCTCGCAAACTTACCTATTTAGGACGTGGCTCTTTGGCACTGTGGTACCTTCTTGACATACCCCCCCTGGGTATGGTAAAATTTTCTTCGAGAAGTATAATACCGAACTTCCCGCCAGATGAGCGTTACAGACTTTGCCCATCATAGCTGAAATCCGCGCAGGAGAAACGCATGACAACGACGTATGACGTGATTATTATTGGCTCTGGTCCGGCTGGCTATACGGCTGCGCTCTATGCCGCTCGCGCCAATCTTTCTGTCCTCATGTTTCGGGGATACGAGTCCGGTGGACAACTCATGCTGACCAGCGATGTAGAAAACTACCCTGGCTTTGAGGAGGCCATTCTCGGCCCCGACCTGATGGAGCATATGGAAAAGCAGGCGCGGCGCTTCGGCACAGAGATGCGCGACGAAGATGTCATTCGCCTGGACACCAGCGAGCGACCATTCAAGGTCTATCCCGATGGGAGCGAGGAGCCAGCCCTGGGCCGGGCCATCATCATCAGCACCGGGGCAAGCGCCCGCTGGCTGGGACTGGAGAGCGAGACACGGCTGCGTGGCCGGGGCGTGAGCGCCTGCGCCACCTGCGATGGATTTTTCTTCAAGGGCAAAGACCTGGCGGTCATCGGCGGCGGCGACACCGCCCTGGAAGAAGCCCTGTTCCTGACCAAATACGCCTCGCATGTCACCATCATTCACCGGCGCGACAGCCTGCGCGGCAGCAAAATCATGCAGGAGCGCGCCTTCAAGCACCCTCAGATCAGCTTCATATGGGATACGGCGGTGGAGGAAGTGCATGGCGAGCAGGCGGTTGAGAAACTGCGTCTGCGCAATCTGAAGACCGGCGAAGAAAGCTCGCTAACTGTGCAGGGTGTCTTTATCGCCATCGGTCACACGCCAAACACCGCCCTCTTCAGAGGTCAGATCGACATGGACGCGCAGGGCTACATCATCCCGCGCGAGCATACCATGACCAACGTACCCGGCGTCTTCGCGGCTGGCGATGTCACCGATCATCGCTATCGCCAGGCAGTCACGGCGGCTGGTGACGGCTGCCGCGCCGCTATTGATGCCGAGCGTTGGTTGGAGGCGCAGGGCGAAGTGGACAAAGAGCGCGTTGCCGACCCAGGCGCCTGGGGCGAACCAGCGGGTTTGCCACACTCAGCCTCGCGCTCATAAACGCCTTTCTGAAGCGGGCTATGTTCTCAACAGTTGCTAAGAACAGAGCCCGCTTTGTCTCTTCACCCCTCAGCAATCTCGACGCAGATGCGCTCAATCTGCTCTGTCGTTCGCTCCCAGGTAAAGGGCCGCGCATGCCCTCTTCCGGCGCGCCCAAGGGCCAGGCAGGTTTCATCCGAAGCGATAAGCTGGCGCGCCGCCTCTTGAAACTCCGCCTCGGTCTTCACCAGAAACCCCGTTTTGTCGGCAAGCACCGTCTCCGTCAGACCACCTTCACGAGAAACGATCACCGGCTTCGCCGCGCCCATCGCTTCCAGAGGCACAATACCCAGTTCCTCCTCAAACGGCAGATAAGCCACAAAGCGGCACGCTCGATAAGCGGCAGCAACTCCTTCTCCAGAGACTGGCGCTAAAAAGCGCACTTGCTTGCCACTCTGCTGCTTGAGATACTCGACATAGGCTGGCTCACCTCTCCCGATGATATGCAGCGGATACTCAATCGGCTCCCACCATTTGAGCAGTCGCTCCAGTCCCTTCTCCGGCGCAAGCCTGCCAATATAGAGCGCGTGGCCGCCAACCGATTCAGGCAGATCGAACAGCGGCGGGTCAACACCGCAATAGACTTGATCGGTGACAGACTGCTGATAAAGCCGCTGAAACTTTGCTGCGGTATAGGCGCTGTTGGCAATGATGCGCCGATCACGCCGCACCGCGCGCCTGTCGAGCATCCGGCGCGCTGCCAGATCAAGCCGGTTCCCTCCGACCAGATAGCGGCTGCGCAGCGTATGAACATAATAGGCAACGTTGGCGTTGCGAAGGGCCAGCAGATTCGCGCCAAACGTATGCGCGAGAATAGCATCAGCAGGAAGGCGCAGCCTGGCCCATTGGAACGCATCCAGCCTGATCAGTGGAAAATCAGCCAGCCCAGGATAGGTCGCTTCAGGCAGAAATGCGCTGGTATACAGCGTAATCTCGTGCCGGGCGGCAAGCCGACGGCTGACTTCCAACACAAACCGCTCACCGCCTCCTAATGTGGTGAGCTGCGAATGAGCCATTGCAATCCGCACCGTGTTTCTCCTGTCCGGCGCTCCATACCACATCTTGTTGAAAACCGCTTGTGAACACTACTGATAATGCACCTGCGTTACCAAGAATATCAATGATTTCTCCTCCCGGCAAATTGCCGCCAGCCGCTGCGCATGGTATGATATATTTAAGGAAGCACCTTCAACCTGTATAGTACTTCTCACGATCAGCAACCAGCACTTTCTCTAGCTCTGTGTTTATAGGGCCGCTCCTCACCACGCAGCTATCTATCTGAGCATTCAGGCCACTGCTTGCAACCCAAAGGAGGCGCAGCGATGACAATGGACGCAGGCGAAAAAGCCACCCTGGTCAGCGAACTCGGCGCAATTGTGGGCGTCCGCTATGTTCTCTCCTCAGAATACGATCTCATGCTCTACGAGTACGATGCTTCCATTGATCGCGCCCGCCCTGATGTAGTCGTTTTCCCTGCCAGCGCCGCCGAGGTCAGCGCCATCGTCAAGCTGGCGAACCAGCGCAACGTCCCCTTTGTAGCGCGCGGCGCTGGCACTGGCCTTTCGGGTGGCGCGGTCCCGCTGGAGGGCGGCATCGTCATTGCCTTCCAGCGCATGAACCGCATCCTCGACATTGACTATAGGAACCTGCGCGCCGTTGTGCAGCCGGGCGTGGTCAACCTGCATCTCAGCAACGCCATGACGCCCAACGGCTTCTACTACGTGCCTGACCCCTCCAGCCAGAAATCCTGCACCATTGGCGGCAACGTTGGCGAAAACTCCGGCGGTCCGCACACCCTCATCTATGGCGTCACCACCAACCATGTCCTGGGCCTGGAAGTCGTGCTGACCGATGGCGAGATCGTTGAAGTTGGCAGCCCCACGCTCGACACGCCTGGCTACGACCTGACCGGCCTGCTGGTCGGCTCCGAAGGCACGCTGGGCATCGTCACCAGCATTACAGTGCGCATTGTACATCAGGCTGAATCCGTCAAGACGCTGGTAGGCGTCTTTAACACTGTTGACGACGCCAGCAATACCGTCTCTGGCATCGTCGAAGCTGGAATCATTCCCGCCGCGCTGGAGATGATGGATCAGATCATCTTGCAGGCCGTCGAAGACTATATTCACGCGGGTTATCCTCTGGATGCCGCCGCTGTCCTGTTGATCGAAGTCGAGGGCCTGCGCGATACCGTTGACGAGCAGGTCAGCCGCGTCGTTGCCGTCTGCGAAGCCAATCACGCGCGCGCCGTTCGCATCGCCAAAGACGAGCAGGAGCGCCAATTGCTCTGGTCGGGGCGTAAAGAAGCCTTTGGAGCCGTAGGACGTATCTCGCACGAGTTTTATGTGCAGGATGGCGTCGTGCCGCGCACCAAACTGCCTTTCGTCCTTGACCGCGTGAACGAGATTTGCGCCAGCTACGGATTGCGCGTGGGCAATGTCTTCCACGCCGGAGATGGCAACCTGCATCCCCTGATTCTTTTTGATTCTCAGATTCCGGGGCAGGTGGAAAAAGTGCGCCAGGCTGGTTTTGAAATCCTGAAGGTCTGCGCCGACGCGGGCGGCTCGATTACTGGCGAACATGGCGTTGGCATGGAAAAGAGCGATGCCATGCCGCTCATCTTCAGCGACGACGACCTTGCGGTGATGACACGCGTGCGCGAGGCGTTCAATCCGCACAACCTCTGCAATCCTGGCAAAATCTTACCAACGCCCGGACGCTGCGCCGACATCAAGCTGCTCATTGGACAGCAGCACAGCCCCGCCTACGCCCAGGCCGAGGTCGAAGGAGCCTGGCACTAAACACGAGGAGGGCGGCAAATGACAAAGCTGAGCCTGCTCACTGATCAACTCCACGCAGCCGCGCCACAGACGGAATTGCTGACCAGTTCCGGCGATCTGAAACGCTTCGCGGTTGATGGCGTGAAGCCACAAGTGGTCGCGCTGCCCGGCGTCGTTGACGACGTGGCCGCGCTGCTGAAGATCGCCAGCGAGCGGCATCTGGCCGTTCTCCCGGTTGGCGGCTGTACGGAGCTAGAACTCGGCCAGCCGCCAGAACGCTACGACCTTGCCATCTGCACAGTTCGCCTGAATGCGCTGCTTGAGCATGAGGCGGCTGATCTGACGTGCAGCGTGCAGGCGGGGATGCCTCTAGCCGCTCTTCAGCAGTATCTGACAGCCAAAGGCCAGTTCCTGGCGTTGGACCCGCCCAACGCTGAGCGGGCCACCATCGGTGGCATTCTGGCCGCCAACGCCAGCGGCCCCCAGCGCCTGCGCTACGGCGCGGCGCGCGATCTGGTCATCGGCCTGCGCGTGGCGCTGGGCGACGGGACGATTGCCCGCAGCGGCGGCAAAGTGGTAAAGAACGTCGCTGGTTATGATCTGAATAAGCTCTATATTGGCTCGCTGGGTACGCTGGGCATCATCGTTGAGGCCAACTTTAAGCTGATCCCTCGACCTGAGCGGCAGGAAACATTACTGGTCTCCTTCGAGAACGCCCCAGCGGCAATGGAGACGGTAATTGCTCTGCTCAGTTCAGTCGTTACCCCGACAGCCATCGAACTGCTTGACCCAGCCGCGCAACGCCATCTCTCCGAACAGGCCATCAAGATGCTGCCAGCAGGTGCGCTGGCCCTGTGGGAAGGGCCAGCGCACCTGCTGGCGATCTCCTTTTCCGGCGGTGCTCAGGCTGTCGCTCGCCAGCTTGCCGATACCCGCACAACCGCGACACGCCACGCTGGCAGCCCAGGCGATCATCTTGAGGATGCAGCGCACGACGCTTTCTGGGCCGCTGTTCGCGCCCAGCAGATCGGGCCGGTTGTCTGTAAAGTCTCGCTGCTCATCAACGAGCTTGCCCCTTTCCTGGCCCATGCGCAAACCATTTGCCAGGAGCAGCAGCTTGAAGCCAGCGCCATCGCCCACGCAGGCAGCGGGGTGATCTACCTCCAACTTCGCCCACCAGACGCCACTGATCGGCTGGCGGTTGTCATCAGCCAGTTACGCGCCCAGGCGCTGAAGAGCAAAGGCAGCCTGGTCATCACCCATGCCCCCACCGCACTCAAAGCACAGATCAACGTCTGGGGCGAAGCGCGACCTGACCTGCGCCTGATGGAAACGCTCAAACAGAAATTTGACCCTCACCATACGCTCGTCAAAGGCCGCTTCGTGGGAGGACTTTAGCAATGAGCAGTGAGCCACAGGAAATCCAACCAATCACGCAGCTTATGGAAGGGCCGCTGCGCCGGGGGACACATACCTATGATCTGATCCGCCAGTGCATTCACTGTGGCTTCTGTCTGCCCACCTGCCCCACCTACGCGGTGCTGGGCGTCGAAATGGATTCGCCGCGCGGGCGCATCTATCAGATGCAGGCGATTGCCGATGGTCGTATGAGCATTGGCCCTGACTTTATCGAGCATATGTACTGCTGCCTGGGCTGCCGCGCCTGCGAAACCGCCTGTCCTTCTGGTGTCCAGTTTGGAAAACTTATCGAAAGTGCGCGTGAAGAGATCGAAGCGGCTGCGCCTCAGCAGCACAACGGCGTCGAGCGTCTTCTGCGTCGCGCCGTCTTCGGCGGTGTGCTTCCGTCGCGCCTGCTGACCTCGTTCATGTTCACCGGACTCAAACTCTACCAGCGCAGCGGCGCTCAGAGCCTGGTACGCAAGCTCAACCTGCTCGATTACGTGCCTGGCACGCTGGCTGGAAAACTCAAGGAACCGGAGGCGCTGCTGCCACATATCGAAGGCTCGCTATTCCAAAACGCGCTTCCCACGATCACCCCAGCGCCTGAACAGCGCCGCTACCGTGTGGGCTTTATCTCTGGCTGCATCATGGATCAGGTCTTCCACGACATCAACGAAGCTTCCATTCGCGTGCTGGCGGCCAATGGCTGCGAAGTCGTTGTTCCGCGTGACCAACGCTGCTGTGGCGCGCTGCACGTCCACTCCGGCGAGGCCGAGCGCGGGCGCGCCCTGGCCCGCGCCAACATCGAGGCGTTCGAGCATTGGGGCTGTGACTACATCATCATCAACTCAGCGGGTTGTGGCTCAAACCTCAAAGAATACAGCCACCTGCTGCGCGATGACCCCAGCTACGCTGAGCGCGCCGCTGCCTTCAGCAGCAAGGTCAAAGACATCAGCGAATTCCTGGCGATGATTGACCTCAATCCCCAGCTAGGCGAAATCAAGCGTCGAGTCACGTACCACGACGCCTGCCATCTGGCACACGGCCAGAAAATCAAGAACCAGCCCCGCGCGCTGCTCAAACGTATTCCTGGGCTGGAATTGGTAGACCTGAAAGAAGCGGATTGGTGCTGCGGCAGCGCGGGCATCTATAATATCACCAACCAGGAGATGGCGGGCAAGCTGTTGGACCGCAAAATGGGCCATATTGAAAATACCGGCGCTCAGGTCGTTGCCACCGGCAACCCCGGCTGCATGATGCAGATTGCCTATGGGGCAAGCCAGCGCGATTTGCCCATCCAGGCGCTTCATCCGATCCAACTGCTGGATGAAGCCTATCGCGCTGGCGGCGCGTATAGCCTACCAGCGCCAAGAAAGCGAAGCCCTGGAACAGCTATCGGTATCGGCGCTGTGCTGCTCGCGGTGGGATTGCTCCTTAGCCGCAAGAGGTCACAGGGCTGATCTCCTGTATCCTCAGTTCGGGAAGGGATAACTCAGAAGGACACAAATGCTACGGGAGCAGCAACACAATTACCATCACAAATAGCGCACATTCTCGCCGCTTCGTTTATCCCCGTTAGCGCGCGTTTGCTGCTCAGTGACTCATCACCGCAAACAACAGCGTCACGCCAAACAGCAGCGCCAGGCCAGCCACCAGCGTTCCCGCAGAGATATGGCGAGGCTGCGTGAACTCATCTCCTGCTACAGATGACGGCGCGATTCGCTGCGCGATACCAAACCGAAGGGCAACACAAACCGCTGTTGCCATCACTAACAGAGCGACAAGGGTTGCAATACTCAGGAAGAACGCTCCCATCTCGAAACCTCCGGTGTCAGTTCAGTGTTTACTCCTGTAACCTTTTATTTACTTTTACCAACCACATATATATGTAACATACTGTAAATAAAAAGTCAACAGTAAACGCCACGATATTCCCTAATAGAGGTTCCTGTTGTGCTTACTAATCTCTATCAGTAAATACAATATTTACCCACGATTTCAGTAAACCATTGACAAACACACCGTTATTAAGTAAACTGCTAACAATAGCATTTTTGCTTCGGCAGAGACGCGCAGCGATCTATCAGCCCAGTAAGGAGGGCCAGTCATGTCTGATGATCAACATCTGGTTCCTGAAGGGACCGTTCTCCGACATCTGCGCCTGCAACAGGGACTGCGAGTAAACGAACTCGCCCGTCGGGCCAGCGTCTCCAGCGCCACGATCACCTTGTTGGAGCAGGGCGCGCGCCGCGCATCTCCTGCGCTGCTTGGCCGGTTGAGTGCCGCGCTGCACGTAGAAGCATCGCTCTTGAGTGGCATTGCCGGTGGCGGCATCAACGCCCCATCCTCGCGCAGCAGCGCCCCGCCCGGCTCTGGCGATACGTCTCTCAATAGAGAGTTAGTAACTCCCCCTGAGAGAGCGGCAGCGCGCCCTGCCGGAATCAGCGCCTGGCCCCACAGGCGTAACAACCCTCAGCAAAGCCACGCTGCTCATGGCCCCCACCGTTACGGCCCCCCGAACCTGGGCGACCTTGCCGATGAACTCGCCCAACTGATCGCCACGGAGTCGAACCCGAAACGCGCCGAGCATCGCGCCATCATGCGTATCTTGCGGCGGCTGTGCGCATACTTCGATGCCGCCACCATCTCAACCATTGCCCACATCGCTCGCTGCTGGCCGCGCCCTGAAGATGGGGACACCATCACCCGCCTGCAAGTCACCCAGACCTTTGGGCGTGATGCTCCCATCCACTACGCGATTGGCTTCCGGCTGGGAGCCAATAGTCTCTGCGGGCGGGCGCTGGATACCCATATGACTGTGGGGAAGCGTGGCCTGGACCTGGAGCCAGAGGATGCCCCGCACCATGAGTCTGGCATGCTCCAAACCGCCCACGCACTGGATCAACAGATGCCTTTTATCAGGTTTGGCAACCAACGCTCCGGCCTGGCAACCCCGATCATCAAATTTGGCTCCAAAGTGGCCGGCGTCCTCACGATCACCAGCGCGCAAGCAGATTATTTCCGCGACGAAGACACGCCAGCCCTTGAAGCCTTCGCCCGCCTCTTGACACTCTGCATGCAGGATTTTTATGATTGGAACACGGTACATCTGGCTGCCAACGTTGCCTTGCATGAGCCTGACGTGTCCCCCCCCTCACTGCGCCACGAGTGGTGAGATGAAGTTCTAAAGAGAGCAAAGAGCGAGAGGACTCCCTTGACCTTTCTAGAAAAACTGCTTGCCGCCTCGCGGCGCAACAACAGCCTGATCTGCATCGGACTTGATCCCGAACATACGCGCCTGCCAGCGCATCTACGCAATCAACCCGATCCCATCCTTGCTTTTCACCAGGCCATCATCGAAGCCACCGCCGATCTTGTCTGCGCCTACAAACCCAACCTGGCTTTTTACGAAGCCCTGGGGCCGACAGGGCTAACCATCCTGCAAGAAACCTTGCGGCTTATTCCAGGCCATATCCCAACGATTGGCGACGCCAAACGCGGCGACACAGAAAATACCTCGCGCCAGTACGCGCGGGCGCTCTTCGAGACTTATGGATTTGATGCTATCACCGTCAATCCCTACCTTGGCTCTGATAGCCTGCAACCGTTTCTGGAATATCGGGAGAAAGGCGTCCTCATCCTGTGCCGCACCTCCAATCCAGGCGCGCGCAACTTTCAGGATATGCTGGTGAGCCAGGAGCAAGAACAACCCGCGCCGCTCTACGAATATGTGGCACGCCAGGTGCTGAAGTGGAACACGGCAGGCAACGCCGGGCTGGTCGTTGGCGCCACCTATCCAGAGGAATTGCAGCGCATTCGTCAGATTGCGCCTGATCTTCCTATCCTGATCCCCGGCGTCGGTGCGCAGGGCGGCGACCTGGCATCCGCTGCGCGAGATGGCACTGATGCAGCGGGCGAGCGCGCGATCATCTCAGTCTCGCGGGCGATCATCTACGCCAGCAATGGGCGCGACTTCGCTGAAAGCGCCGCGCAAGCCGCGCGCGCGCTGCGTGACAGCGCCAATCAAGCGCGCCGCCAGCGAATCCGCCAGACATCATAGCTCAGCTTGCTCTTACAAAGAACCGCGATTGCGTGCTATAATGCTGGAGAGGTCAGCAGCGTAAGAGAAACCTTTCTGGATGGAGAGAAGAGTGGTTCAAGCCAGTGTAGAACACCGCCAGTTAGAACCAGCACAGCTCGCTAAGCTTGCAGTGGAGGCCGCCTCCGATAAAAAAGCGACTGATATTGTGCTTCTTGATATTCAAGGCGTTTCCACCATTGCCGACTACTTTGTGATCTGCACCGCAGCCAACCCTCGCCAGATTCGCGCGATTGCGACGGCTATTGATGAAAAACTCAGTGAGCATGGGCGGCCCACCTTCCATCGTGAAGGAGTGGCAGATTCAGGGTGGCTATTGCTGGACTACAGCGACATCATTGTGCATATCTTTGGCCCCAAAGAGCGCGAATACTATCGGCTGGAGCGCCTCTGGAGTACCGCCAAAACGGTAATCTACCTGCAATAACCAGTTGAGGAAGGTGAAACGGCGATGACGACGCTTCGGAATCGGTTTTTTGTTGAGGGCATGGTGTTAGGGGGGGTGTGCGGCCTGGTTATCGGCACGATCATCGCTTTTCAGGTTGGCAATGAAGGCGTGTCCAGCGCGCGTCGCCTCGCCAACCGATTGATTTTCCGTCAACCTCGGCAGGTTCGCTTCGACCTCCTGCTGCAATAGCAGCCCGGAACCATCATCGCTTACTTGCGTTTCAAGCATGCGGCATGCTATAGTGCGCGTGTACAGATCCTCGCGCCGGGCTGTAGCATGCCACAGGCGCAGAAAGCGATGGTGGTTGTGTTATGGGTGTCTGTTCCTCTTTCTCTAGCCGCTTCCCTCGCGCACTCTCGAAGCTCATCTCCTTGATAAGCGCCCTCTTTCTCATGGTACTCGCAGGCAGCGTACTCTTCCTCCTCTGGGCAGAAGAGCCAGCGGCTGCCGCCCAGGCGGCTTCTGACTGCGTTGGGAGCCTGCCACCGCCACCTACATTGAGTCCCCTCGATCCCAGCAGCATCAAACTGAGCGAAATCCTGACCGTCCCAAAGCACGATTGGAATTGTGATGAGCAAATCAACGCTGACGACCGCTGGATCGAACTGAAAAATACCAGTGGGAACGACGAGAGCCTTTTTGGCCTGCAATTGCTAGCGCAGGGTCAGGCGCTTCTCCTGAACTCCAGCTATTGGATTGCTGCGAATGGATACCTCGTCCTGTTCCATTATCAAATCCCTTCCATTTCATTAGCACAGGATTCTGGTCAGCTTCAACTCCTTGATGGTGAAGGGAACACTCTCGACATCGTCAATTATCCCCTGCTGGGGGCAGACCAATCCTTCAGCCGCAACGCCAGCGGCCAGTGGCATGTGACTACCACTCCCACGCCCGGCAAAGCCAACATCTTTACGAGCGGCGGCACGCCCACCCCGACCCCCACCGCTACGCGGCGCTCCAGTGGGGGTGGTGGAGGTGGCGGCAGTGGCGGCAGTGGCAAGCCAACTGCCACCCCAACACCCATCAGGAGCATCGTTATCCCCACCGACACACCCGGCGGGATTGCTTTTAAGAACCCTGGAGACGACTCACTCGATGGCCCAGGAGGAAGCAGCAGCCTTGCCGTACCATCCTGGCTCAAAATCACACTCATCGCCTTGATCGGGGCTGCGCTGCTGAGCATAGTCGTCTGGTACTGGCGCACCTGGAACCAGGAACCGCTTGAGGATAGCTAGCCAGGCCAAAGCTGGCCTGAACATGTCCCTTGCGCAACCTTAGCATTATGCTTATAATACTTTATATAAGAACTTTGAGCCTCATACGCTCAGAGCTTTTGCACTGGTGGCCTGGAACGCAGCGCCACCAGCTATTCCTCATCGCCTGATCGCCCGCCCGGTAACGTGGCTCCTGGCACGCGAGCGCGCGCGAAGCAGCAGAAAAGAGAGGCATCAGGTTCCAATGATGAACAACAAAGAGACTGATACCGACGCGCTAGACGCCTACTCGCGGGCAGTCACCACAGCCGCCGAGCGGGTAGGGCCAGCCGTGGTACGTATTGATACAGATCGCGGACGTCCACGACTGCGAGGCTGGCCGCCGCGCCCCGAAGGCGGCCAGGGGCTTGGCTCCGGCGTCATCTTCGCCTCGGATGGTCAGGTACTCACCAACGCCCATGTCGTCCAGGGGGCGCAGCGCATTCAGGTGACGCTAGCTGATGGGCGGAAGTTCATCGCCGGGCTGCTGGGCATCGAACCAGAGTATGATTTGGCTGTGCTGCGCATCGGCGCGCAGAACCTGCCTGTCGCCGAGCTTGGCCGCAACTCGCTGCGTGTCGGTCAACTGGTGATAGCTATCGGCAACCCCTACGGCCTGGGCTGGACCGTCACCGCCGGAGTCGTCAGCGCCCTGGACCGCGAACTACCCACGCCTGACGGCCACAAACTCAAGAAATTGATCCAGAGCGACACACCCATTAACCCTGGCAACTCCGGTGGCCCGCTGGTGGATAGTCAGAACCATGTCGTAGGCATCACCACCGCAATGGTCCCCTTCGGTCAGGGTCTGGGCTTCTCTATCTCCCTTGACACCATCAAAGATTTTCTGGCGCGAGTCCATCGGGTTCACGAGCCGCGTCAGGGGGTTTCCATTGGCGTAGGTGGCATGAAAACCGAGATCGAAGAACGCCTGGTTGGACAACTGCGGCTCAACCAGCGCAACGGCATGCTGCTGTTGGAAGTACGCAGCGACGGCCCAGCCGGGCAGAGTGGGCTGCGCATGCTGGACATTATTATCGCCGCCGACGACCAGCCCGTTCTGGAGCCAAAAGACCTGCAACGGATCGTGGCTCGCCATCGTCGCGGTGAAACGCTCACGATCACCTTCCTGCGCGAAGACAGGCAGCGGCGCGTCACGCTCAAGCTTTAGCAAGTGCTACACCCAGGCGGAGTGCGCCAAAAAGCCCCGCCAGCGCAAGCGGTTTCAAACTCTCTTGCGCTGGCGGGGCTTTTATACTAAGCGTCGTCGCAGGATACTCGTCCTAATCCCCGGTGGTCGCTACCACCCCGGTCCCATTCGTCGCCATTTCTTCGCGTGGACGCCTGATGCGCCCGACCACACTGGAGATTACCGCGCCGGACCCGGCAAGCACTCCGAAGGCAATCGCCGTCACCCAGGCGCTCATCAGTTCCTGACTGGCCGCCAGCGTATAGGGGATACCAGTCGGCAGCGTGGCGTCTTTGATGATAAGCGCGAGCGGGTTAATCGAGAGCAGCAGGAAGAAGCCCAGCGTAAAGAAACTGAGCATTCCCCAGAAGCGTTTCCCCACCCAGAGCGCGTTGAAAATCTCAAAAGCCGAACCCAGGAACACAAAGAGCAAACCGACGACATACATCGTCGTGCCGGAGATCAGCAGCCGCCCCTTGACGCCAGCGCCAAATTCCAGACTAAACTGGATGCCGCTGATGATGAGCAGCGTAATGCCCAGCATTACAATCCACAACGAAAACTTGCGCAGCCCGCTCAGACCATAGCGGCGCGACAGCAAGATAAACTGCACCAGCGCCAGGCCACCAAACACAATAAACGACCAGAACGCATCGTGAAGCTGGGTTGGGCCGGGGCCAAAGTTAATGCCCAGCGCCTCGATCTCAAAGAATTGTTGAATCGAGAAGAAGGCAAACCCCGCCAGATAGACCAGAATCACTGTCCCGATCACCAGCCACTGCCCGGCGCAGCCCAACTGCACTGCCGCCACCGAGGCATATTCATGGCGTGTTGAATAGGTCCAGATCATTGCCAGCAGCAGGACGGCTGTCCCAATAAAAAGCGCCACGCGCAGTTGATCGTCAGTGTGAATGATCACAGCGGCAAAGGCGCAGAGCAGGAAGCCCACCACCGTACTTAAGATCACTGCCGGGCGATTCTTGCGCCACCAGTAAATCGCCGCCAGCCCGGCAACAAAAAACTGCCCATTCGCAATCGTCGCCAGAATATAGCCGCTGTACTGCGTGTAGGTACAGGTCGCGGGTACATCTGCCTTGACCGCGCAGACCGTCAGGAAGTTCGTTGTATCCCACCCATGAATCCAATTGACCAGTGGGTAGCCGATCAGAAACAGCACCAGGAAGATGGCAAACATGGGCAAAAGCCCAAAGAAGACGATCAGATAGGCGGCGGGCATATAGCGCCGTCGCTCCGCGATCATCACCGGCAAGAACCAGATTTGCACCGCCCCAAAGGCCAGCAGGAGCGCCAGGCCCAACACCACGTTACTCATCAACAGCGCCGGGCCATGCCCCAGCCCCAGAATGTCGTCGCCCTGGAACGTATAGAGAAGCACATAGACCGCCATCAAGATCGCCGAAATGATCGCCGCGCCCCAGGCCAGGAAATCGCGCGTCGCGCCGACCAGCCCCTGGCGGAAGCCAGCCAGGGCAAGCAGTGCGTAGACCAGCACGCCAAAGCCGGTCCCCATCAGGATCATGCTGACGGCTTCCAGGTCGATACTCTGCGCCTGGAGTCCCCAGGTGGAGCCAAAGAGCGTGCCGCCCGTTCCAGCAGGGAAATCGGGGGTATCAGGCAGGTATTGATGGCCGGTCACAGCGATCAGAATCAGCCCGACCAACCCGGCCACAAAGAGGACGCCGCCAAACCCCGCGACCAGGACCGGCGGGATCACTGGCTTGGGGTCGAAGAGAAAGAGAACCACCATGAGCAGGATCGCCAGCCCCAGCGAGACCAGCGCCACGTCCAACATGCCCTGCTCGAATTTCGTCAGCCGCGCCCCGGTGAAGACCGTGTACATATATCCAGGGAACTGGTTCATTAAGATCATGGCGACAAAAAAGAGACCAGTCGCCAGGATAATTGCCCGCGCCCAGGACATCCGCTGCTCCGGCTGATCCTGTGTTCGTATTTGCTGCATGGATCGCAATCCCTTTCCAGCGTGTGCTGCGGCCCATAACGGGCGGTATGATTACCTTTATGATTGCCTTGAAGAAGCGCAAGGCCAGGCGGCAGGTTTTGGCGTTCTCGCTGCAACCTGCCGCTCAGGAATACTCCAGGACGCGCGCCTTGCAGCCCCTAGCCAGACACCACAGTGATTTTCGCTATCATCCCTGGGTGAATGATGCAATAGTAGGTGAAAGACCCAGGAGTATCAAAGGTATGACTGAAGACGCTCGATGCCCCCTGGTCGTTTGGTTGAAGAAAGTTTGTCGTGCCAGAGTCGAATATTCCATCCGGCTTATTTGGAGTACCACTGGTGACGGTATGCTGGGCGCTGGAGACGTTTGTCCAGGTCACAGTGGTACCCACCTTGATCTTAATATTGGTAAACTCGAACCCCCAGCCCGCTGGTCCTCCATTGACGATCTTCATGGCAATCTGATTGCTCTTGGTCATGTCCACTTCCTCGCCAAAGCTAGAGGGTGGGCTGCAATGAGTGCGGTTCTGAGAAGGCTCAGCGCAATACTGATTAAAAACATCGATCTGCGCCTGGGTGGTTAGCTGCCCGTAGACATAGGTGAACCCGTTGGTCATGTCATTCTGGTGATTAGTTTTCAGATAGGTCGGGTCGGACGAGCGAATCAGCGCCACCAGATAGCTGATGTCATCCGCCGTCAGCGGCCCACCATAGAGTTCGCTCCAGGCAGGCATTGACAGCCCCTGGTTGCTGAGATCGAGCGGACTCGCTGGCACACCCGCCGAGATAATGCGCGTGAGGTCATCATCCGTCAGGTTGTTCACCGTCGGGCTTTTTGCATCGGTTGAAGAGGGGGTATTCAGTGTCGGGCCAGTCCCACCCTGGCCGGTGGCCCCGTGACACTGTATGCAGTAGGTTCCGTAGAGTGCGGCCCCACGCTTCAACGTTTGCTGATAGGTATCAGCCTGGAAACTCGCCTGGCTGCTGTTCTGGCTGAGCCAGAAGAGGGGAATAAAAAGCGCGATCAGAACTACGCCAAGCAGCGAGGCATACCCGGTCTTCTGGACGCTATTCAACCGCCCAAAGAAAATATAGAGCAGCGCCAGGGTGAAGACCACTCCGGCGATGAGGCCCACAGCCACACCCCACGAAACGGCTTCCATAACGGCCAGCGCCACCATCAGCACCACAGTTGCGGTGACGATGACTCCGGCCCACAGCCCCGCGCTACGACGACTCATCTCCATATACATTCTTCCTTACTTTCGGCCCTTATGCGCTGCACGCAGTACCGTCGGTTGAAATCAGCCGCGTCTGGGTATCAGGGCGCTCCACCGCGCTGTTGATCTTGCCGGTATTCACGACCACATTCGCGCCCTCGAACGTGATCTCAAAGCGATCCAGGCTGCGCGGCGCCGGGCCATCAAGATACTCGCCATCAACGTTATAGTGCGAGCCGTGACAGGGACACTTAAAGCTGTGGCAATCATCGCGGAAAGGCACCTTACAGCCCAGATGCACACACTTCTGGTACAACGCCACCCAGTAGGTGCCATCGCCATCCTTGACCCAGGATTCGGCATCAAGCTGGTTGCCCAGCACCGTCCCTTTCAGCAAGAAACCGGTATCGGCAGCCAGATGCACAATATAGGCTTTAGCAGACGCCTTGTAAAAGATGCCTTTCGAGTCAATCTCGGCCTCATGCGGCGCCGACGCCGGGAACGTACTCTTCGCGCCAACATCAATCGGCGAACCAAACTGTCCGGCCAGATTGGGATAGAACATCGCCAGCGATCCGGCGGTGGCCTCCGCTGCGAACAGGCCCAGCACACCACCCACCGCCCGGCGCAGCACCTGCCGCCGCGAGAGACCCCTGCGGGCCATTTCAGCCGCTTCAGCCCCACCGCCAGTCGCTTCCTCATATTCCTGGGGAAGCAATGACCCATCGGGCTTCTTCGGTGTCTCGATACTCATAGAAACGTGGACCTCCACTCATTGAGATGAAAGGGAGCAGGACTTCAGCACGCAGCAGCTTTTCCTCTTGAGGAATCAGTTGCCCTATCGTGCAGCCCCGCAGGCTAGAGATCGAAGTAGAGTCCCTGCCAGGGCCAGGTCCACAGCCAGCCAGGGCCTCGGAAGAAGCTCCCCATCAACGTGATCATCGCGTAAAAGACCGCAAAAATGGAAAACAGGGTAATGGACAATTTGCGATCCGCAAACGCGCGGCTCGGATTGCGATCCACATAGGGGATCGCCGCCAGACCCACCAGGGTCAGCCCCGGAATCAACACACCCGCAATCGTCGGCGGGAAATAGTGCAGCATTTCTTGCAGCCCCAGGAAATACCACGGAGCCTTGGCCGGATTTGGCGTGAAGTTCGGGTTCGCATGCTCGCGCAGCGGCGCATTGATTTGCAAGGACAAAATCGTCAGGATGCCCGTCATAAAGACCGCAGCCATAAACTCGCGCACCAGCAGATGCGGCCAGACGAAGACAGAGTCTTCGAGCTGCTTCTCGATGCGCGTCACCGCCTCCTGCTTCACCACAGCCAGCGTGCGATAGCGCTTATGCTGAATCTGTTGAATGGGTGGCTCTTGGACTGTTGCCATCTCTCGAATCCTCTCTCAGAAATTGCTAGACTTCTTCCGGCTCGCGGCGCGACGGCGGTGGCGGACCAGCAGCGCCGCCATCTTTGCGGATGCGCCAGAAGTGAACTGCCATAAAAATCGCCGCAATCAACGGGAACGCAATCACATGAATCACATAGAACCGCAGCAGACCATTCTGCCCAACATCCACCCCGCCGATCAGCGCGGTATGTGCCTGGGTGCCAATGAACGGGGCATAGTTTGCCAGGTTCGTACCCACCGTCACAGCCCAGTACGCGATCTGATCCCAGGGGAGCAGGTAGCCGGAGAAGCTGAGGAAGAGCGTCAAAAAGAACAGACAAACGCCAACCACCCAGTTGAATTCGCGCGGAGGCTTATAAGCGCCATGATAGAAGACCCGAATCATATGCAGGGTCACGGTAATCACCATCAAGTGCGCGGCCCAGCGGTGCATATTGCGCACAAACGCGCCAAAATTGACGATAGTATTGATCTCCTGGATGTTTCTGTAAGCGTCCGTCGTCGAGGGTACATAATAAAACATCAAGAAAACGCCGGTGATCGTCAGTGCCAGAAAGAGGAAGAAGGAAAGCCCACCCAGGCACCACGTATAGGTGATCCGCATAGCCTGGCGGCTCACTTTGACCGGGTGTAAATGCAGGAAGACATTCCCCATCATCACCAATGACTGATTCAGCGGCGTATCTGGATACCCATGACGGAAAATAGACCGCCAAAGCTGGCTCTCAAAGACCTTAGTCGAGATCGTATCCAGCAGACTGCGATTCGTCGCGCTCACGCTGCCTCCTTAGTAAAAGATTACTGGACTATCCCAGATACCCCTACCCATTCATTCTCACAGCATGCCGCGTTCTGCCCTGGGTGTCCAGATGAAGGCTGGGTTCCTTGTTGTGTGCGTATTATATCAAACCACCAGAAGCGGATGCAACGCGGGAGGACTACTGGCGCTTCCCGCCGCACAGCATGCAGGCGGGCGGAAAAACTGAACCGCCTGGCGCGCTAGCTACTCCCTCTGGTGAAGAGTGTACCCAACCTGGAAGCGTGAACCATCAGGTAGACACCTGATTTTTCGCTTCAGGTATACACCTGAGATGCGCCGCTCTGGCGCTGTCAGCAGGCCAGGGATGATATTTGACATCACCCTCCCCAGATAGTACAATCCAAGCAGCAAGCGTTGCCAGCAATGCTTTTATGAAGCGCCTCAACCATGTATCAAGCTGCGGGCATGACCCGCTGGAAATGCGATCAGCATGATGCAGCCCAGCAAATTGCTGCCCCTCCAGAGTCGATCAGCTTCCGAATCCAGGCGCAGCCACCGGAGCCTGCTGGCGCTCCCTGTCCTGTTTAAGGTGTTAATTACCAATAGCGTGGTTATCCTGGTCGGCGCCACCCTGGGCACCTACCTGGCAACCCGTATCCACCAGCCCAATGGGCCAGCTATTTTGATTGGCTTCATTACCGCTGGCTGGCTCATTAGCGTGCTTATCAACTTCGTCTTGCTCAAGATCGCCTTTCACCCGCTCACCCAACTCCGCGAAACCATGCAGCGCATTCAGGCTGGCAGCCCGGAACTGCGCGCGCCCCTGACCGGCCAGGATCCCGAAGCTGACCAACTCGCCGAGGCATTCAATACCATGCTGGAAACCCTGGCTGAAGCTGCCCGCTCACGCGCCACTCAGATATTGACAGCCCAGGAGCAAGAGCGCAAACGCATCGCGCGCGAACTGCATGACGAGACCAGCCAGGTACTCACCTCTTTGCTCATTAGCCTGAAAGTCCTGGAAGAAGGTCTCGCCAGCGCAGAGGCGCGGGTGCGGGTGGAGGAAACGCGCTCGCTGGTTCACCAGACGCTGCGAGCCATCCGCAATCTGAGCATCGATCTGCGGCCCAGCGCGCTCGACGACCTGGGTTTGCTTCCAGCACTGCGCTGGTATATCAAAGAGTATCAGCAAAAATGCCAGATCGAGGTCGAGTTTGTCGCCACCAATTTCAAAGAGCGCCTGCCGTCTGAGCTTGAAACGTCCCTCTATCGCATTGTGCAGGAGGCGCTGACCAATACCGCCAAATATGCCAAAGCCACCAGAGTGCGTATCAGCGTCGTAGAGGAGCAGGGCAGCGTCAGCGCCACCATTTGCGATAACGGGCAAGGCTTTGACGCGCAAACGATCTTGAAACTTCCCTGGCAGGAGCGCGGCCTGGGATTGGCTGGCATGCACGAGCGCGCGGCGCTGTTGGATGGCTCACTCATTATCACCACGGAGCCAGGCGGAGGAACGACCATTGAGGCCAGACTTCCGCTCACCAGAGCAGCAACAGATGACAGCGCCGATACGATGGCGCATCTGCTCAACGGCGCGAAGCATACGGTGAGCGCATCCTTGCAAGTGAACTCAGGGCAAGAAACCAGAGATTGAGGCTAGCAGAGAAGTAATCGCCATGTTACCAGAGAAAGAACTCACTCTGAGACGAGACGGCAGCAGAGAAGCAGAGGCAAAGATACGAGTGCTGCTGGTGGACGACCACACCATCTTGCGCCAGGGCCTCAAAATGCTCTTGAATGCGCAGCCCGACATGGAAGTCGTGGGCGAAGCCAGCGACGGCCACCAGGCCATCGCCGAGGCGTATCGCCTCCAGCCTGACGTGATCTTAATGGACATTACCATGCCCGAAATGAACGGCATCGAGGCCACGCGCCAGGTGCGACGCCAGCGGCCCGATATGCGCGTGCTGGTGCTGACCATGCACGAAAATGAAGAGTATCTGTTTCAAGTCTTGCGCGCCGGGGCCGCTGGCTATATCCTCAAAGAAGCCGCCGACACCGAACTCATCACAGCTATCCGCGCCGTACAGTCTGGCCGATTTTACCTCTCACCCTCTGCGCAAAGCATGATGGTCGGAGATTACTTACAGCGCGTCCGCACTGGGGAAGAGAAAGATAGCTATAGCGGGCTGACCGAACGTGAGCGCGAGATTCTGAAGCTCGTTGCCGAGGGCCTCACCAACAACCAGATCGCCGAGCGGCTCTTTATCAGCCCGAAAACGGTGGATACCCACCGCACGCACATCATGGACAAGCTCAACCTCCATAGCCGCGCCGAACTGGTCAAATATGCGATGCGGCGCGGCCTGTTGGAGGAATGAAGACAGCGCCAACCGTTAGTGCTTTCCGTTTCCGGTTTCCTCGTCCTCTAGCTCCAACTCGAAATCATCCTCGTCATCGTCTTCATCGAAATAGTCATCGCTGTAGAACCCGACATCTTTGCCGACATAGACGCTGACCAGGAAATCTTCGCGCGTCGTATCGGCAGACCAGACCAGATCCTCATCGATCTGCTCGATCAGTTTGGCGATCTCAGACTCTTCTAATTCGCGTTCCAGAATCAGTGTCCCATGAACGGAGGTGGTAGTGAAATGAATGTCCACCGAGCCTACGCGGCTATTCCCCTGCATAATCGCGTAGCTTTCCGAATAGGGGGTGCGGAACTGCCGGTCAAAGCGGATGTCTTCCATCCTGGTGGCGCGCGGCCAATCCGCATTGGCTGACCGCGCTCCTCCTTCCTTTCGCTTCAGCTTAGACTGCGCTCTGCTGTTCTCACGCCATTCTGCTTCCCGTCTCTCCCCTTCCCGCATCCGATTGACATCAAACACAGACCGCAGGATCAGGACCATTATATCTCATGCTGAGATGCAGCCACATATCAAGCCATAAGTGGCTGCCTCCCACCCTATCAGAAAGCAGCCAGCGCCGCTTGACACTCTCTGGCCTGGTGGTAGATTACTGAGAAAGAGGACTGAGAAAGAACATGTGGTAAAACAGCACGTTGAAAGAGTACGTTTTCGCACTTAATCGTATCCTTCTCACCCCTGGTTCATTTGGAGGCCACCGATGAACGAAGCCCTACGCATCCTGGCCGTTGACGTAGGCACCGGCACCCAAGACATCCTGCTCTTTGAGAGCGACAAAACCATTGAAAACTGCTTCCAGCTTATCATGCCCTCGCCTACGGTCATCATGGCTGACCGCATCAAACGCGCCGATGCACACGGCAGCAGGCTGGTCCTCACAGGTCGTACCATGGGCGGTGGCCCCTGCGGCTGGGCGGCGCGAGACCAGGCGCTGGCTGGTTTCCCTGTGTTCGCCACCGCCGATGCTGCGCGCACCTTCGATGACGACCTTGCTATGGTCGAACAGATGGGGGTGAAGATTGTGGATGAGCAGGAGGCGGCTGCCCTGATCCGGCGGCCTGAGAGCGTTCATTTGGACCTGAAAGACTTCGACGCAGCAGCCATTGTCACTGCCCTGCGGGCTTTCGATATTGACCCCGCCGTTGACGCGCTGGCTGTGGCCGTCTTCGATCACGGCGCCGCGCCGCCTGGCATCAGTGACCGCCTCTTTCGCTTCAACTACATAGCCGAAACTGTCCAGCGCCGCCCCATACCAGCTGCCTTCGCCTATCTGCGCGAGACGCTCCCCGCCGATCTGACCCGTCTTCAGGCAGTCGCTCAGAGCGCAGCCGACTATCAACGATACGCCGACCAGGCGGCTGGCTCCTCAAATGGGGCGGCAGCGCACGAGTCGCTGCCGCTGCTGCTCATGGATACCGGCTCGGCAGCGGTCCTGGGCACATTGGATGACCCCCAGGTAAACCGTGAGCCAGAGTCAGTGTTGGTGAATATTGGCAACTTCCACACGCTGGCGTTTCACCTGATCGATGGGCAGATTGCCGGTCTGTTTGAGCATCACACCGGCCTTCTGGAACAGGCCAGGCTGGAAGACCTGCTGCGCAAGCTCGTGGCAGGCACGCTCACCAACACCGAAGTCTTCGACGACAACGGTCATGGCGCGCTCTTGCGTGGCACCCATCGCAATGGCGCCTTTCCTTTCCTGGCCGTCACCGGCCCCCGCCGGGAAATGCTGCGCGGCTCGGGGCTTCGCCCCTACGAAGCTGTGCCACATGGGGACATGATGCTGGCCGGCTGCTTTGGGCTGCTGCGAGCGTTTGCCGACCAGCGCCCGGATTTTGCCGCTCCCATCAGCGCCGTGCTAGACAACTGAAGCCTGGCGGCGCTTGCCGGTGAGAAGCTACTTTACCTCTCACCGGACAGACGCCGCCAGGCTTCATTCCTCCTGATGTGACCAGGAGGCTGCTGAAGGCAGGGCAACCGACGCTACGTCATCACGACCCGACGCCGACTGGCAGCGCCACCCTTGCGACCAGCAGCGCGAGCCTCGTCGCTGGTCCACTCATGGGCAGTACCCTGCACATGAGCAGCTCGACCGCCTTTACTGGCGATCTCGCGCTGTTTATCGGGGTCCATCGAAGCGAACCCACGCCCCCGACCTTTCCGTTCCGTCACCATTGCGACCCTCCTTTAATTGCCAAGCTGAAATTGCGCTCTCTTGGTTCCGCTGGATGGTCCAAGCCAGGCGCATAGAACCGCCTGTCGTCCCCCGTTCCCTCACGGCCTCCCTGCCTGCCGATACAGCCAGGCGCATCTACGCGATTCAAGGCGCTACCGACTGGATAGGACAGGGATCGCTTCTCCACGCGAAGCTCAGAAATCTCCATCCAGGCACGGATGACTTACAAGTTTCGTGCCACCATTTGGCCCAAATGCTGGTATCCAGCCCTGGAAAAATCCTGTTGTGGAGAAGGATCGCTGCTTGAGAGGTTAAAGGGAAACCCGACAATAGTATTGTAGCAAACTGTCCAGCTTTTGTCATGCCCCCTGCCCGCTAAAGCGTTTCAGAATAGTACCAATGGGGGGGTAATTGCGGGCGCATTGTCATATTTTGGCCCCTCAAGCGATATATGATGGGGGAGTGTTTTCTTTTTCTGCCCCTTCGCTGACCAGACTCAGGAAGCAGAAGCCCCGCTCAAGAACCGGCAGCGCAAAAGGGCGCGAGGCGCCAATAACGAAATAGCCGGGGAAGAAGCCAGGACCAGTGGGAACCGGGAAAGGAAGGAGAATGGGGAAGCAGCGGTGATCCCCCACTACGCATACCCATTAGGGAAACGTCTTACTGCGGACCTTCCTGAGCATCGGTGGAAGCAGCGGACCGGGGAAGCTGAAGGCGGGCAATTTTTTCTTTCATCAGGGCGATCTGAGAATGAACCGCCTGTCGGGATTGCTGAAGTTCTCGCGCAATATCTGACGGGCGCTGGCTCGCAAGGAGCAACCGGCAGATGTGTTCTTGTTTTTCGGTTAGCTCCACTAACGGATTTTCAAGGGCCAATCGCGCCATATCTTCGAGTTCGCCATACTTGCGGCGGCGGTATTCATCCAGGTCCGTTGGTGAAAAAAGCCAGCGATCCAGAATCCGCGTCCCCGGAATGCGCTCGGACTCTACCAGGTGCATAAAATGCCAGTAACTCATACGAAGTTGCTTTGCCGCTTCGCGCGTTGTCAGCAACCCGCTCAGATGTTTCAGATTATCATGGAGTTCGTCACTACGGAGCGCCATCCGCATTCCTCCCCGGTTGGTTTGGTGAGCGCCTCAGCGCGTGCTTGCTCTTATTGAGCCTCCCTGCACTTAAGCCTATCTGGTCATTGTGAGTATAGCATACCAGAATCGAGAGCGCAAGACGCTCTGAAGCTGGGAGGCGGCCAGGAACAGCGCGGTGCGATGAGCCTTAGAACGCCTCACCAACCACTCTGGAGTGGAGCCGCCGGCCAGGGTTTTGTGAGGATGCTTAATCGGCAAATGGACAGAGGCGCAAACGGGTATAGTGCGGGCCAGCGCGTGTCAAATCGCTTTTCATGACGCTCAGATGCGCAACCGGGATTTCCGGGCGTATCTGGTCATCTGTCTGCTTCGGGTGGCTGCGGGCGGGCAAGGCCGATGAGATGACTCGTCGCAGGGCAAGGAGTTCCTGACTGTTGAGCGGAGTCTTGATACGCGCCAGAGTCAGATGCGGGTTGTAACCGCGTTCATCCGGGGGGAATCCATCCTTCGCCAGCCGCCCGGACAGACGCGCCTGCACATCGAGCAAAGGCTGAAGATTGCCAGCCAACCCTATCCAGATGACATGCGGGTTCTGCGCCGGGCCAAACATGCCCAGCGACCCGACGCGCACAGTAAACGGGCTGGCCGCCTGGGCGATCTCTCCTGCCGCTTTGATGGCCTGGTCAAGCTGCGCATCCTCCAGATCACCTAGAAAGGCCAGCGTCAGATGCAGCGTCTCCGGGTCCACCCAGCGCACACGCGGCAGGACACGCGCAAGCCGCTGAATCTCTTGATGCAGGTAACTTCGCGCCGCATCGTTCAGTTCAATCGCAATAAAAGTGCGCGTCATATTCCCTTCACTGCGCCAGAGTCTCCAGAGTCAGTGGCTCCGTTTGCTGGCCGGATGCTTCATCGGGTTTTTCCAAAAGCAGCCTATCGAGTTCATCGCCGTCAATGGTTTCCACTTCGATGAGATGCTCGGAAATGGCGATGAGCTTGTCTTTGCGCTCCAGCAAAATGTCTTTGGCGGTTTGATACGCCTGGTCGGCCAGGAAGCAAATCTCCACATCTATTTGTCCGGCGGTCTGAGGACTGAACGATCCCCCTTCTTCAGCCGTTTTAAATTGAATCTGCCCCAGCGGACTCATGCCAAACTCGCAGACCATCTTCCGCGCGATGCCGGTCACGCGCTCAATATCGTTGGCAGCGCCTGTGGTAATGTCGCCAAAGATCACCTCTTCGGCAGCGCGCCCGCCCATCAGCCCGGCCATCTTTGCCAACAATTCCGAGCGACGCATCAGATAGCGATCTTCCGCCGGCGCTGAAACGGTAATGCCCAGCGCCATGCCCCGCGCAATCGCGGAGACCTTCTGCACCGGGTCGGAGCCAGGCAGCGAGCGCATCACAATGGCGTGGCCCACCTCATGATAGGCGATAATCGCCTTCTCAGATTCGGTAATGACCCGGCTCTTGCGCTCTGGACCCGCCACCACGCGCAGGATGGATTCTTCAAGGTCAGGATAGGTAATCGCGGGACGATCATACCGCGCAGCGAGAAGCGCCGCCTCGTTGATAAGGTTGGCAAGGTCGGCTCCTGAAAACCCTGCCGTCTGGCGGGCCAGCCGCCCAAGGTCCACTTCAGGAGCCAGCGGCTTGTCTTTCGCGTGCACATCGAGAATCTGGCGGCGGCCCTGAATATCAGGCTTTTCGAGCGTGACGGTGCGATCAAAGCGCCCCGGACGGAGCAGCGCCGGGTCCAGCACATCAGGCCGGTTGGTAGCGGCAATGACGATCACGTTGGTATGGGTATCGAACCCATCCATCTCTACCAGAAGCTGGTTGAGCGTCTGTTCGCGTTCATCGTTGCCGGTGGTCGGCATCGCGCCGCGCTGGCGTCCCACCGCATCAATTTCATCAATAAAAATGATGCAGGGGCTGTTCTCTTTAGCGGCATGGAAGAGGTCGCGCACCCGCGAAGCGCCGACCCCCACAAACATTTCGACAAACTCAGAGCCGCTCACACTGAAAAAAGCGACGCTTGCCTCGCCCGCTACTGCCCGGCTAATCAGCGTTTTGCCGGTGCCTGGTGGGCCAACCAGCAGAACACCCTTTGGGATACGCGCGCCCATCGCGCTGAACTTTTCCGGGTGCTTCAGAAAGTGGACAATCTCTTCAAGCTCCTGCTTCGCCTCTTCTACCCCGGCAACGTCTGCAAAAAGCACAGAGGGGCGGGACTCGCTAAAACGCTTGGCTTTGCTGCGTCCAAAGGGGACAGCCTGACCACCGCCTATCGAACTTCTGCGCACGATCACGATCAGGACGCCCACAATCAGGAGTACCACGATCACGTTGAGGGCGACCTGGGACCAGCGGCTCACCCCATCGGAAGCCGGAGCCACCGTCACCTCGACACCATCTTTTATCAGGCGATCTGTTATTGTCTGTTGATCCTCTTTGATAGCCTCATAATTTTTGCCATTGGCAGCTCTGGCTTGAATCTGATCCCCGTTAACAGTGACCTCTTTTAGCTGGTGTTTATCGGCCATATCCAGGATTTGACTGATCGGCGCTTGTTGGTAATCGGCGCCGGGATGACCACTGACAGCAAACCACAACAGGAAGCCCATACCAACGACGGCCACAACCATGATCGCCGCTCCAAACAGCAGCGGCACAGGGAATAGGCGTTTGGGGCCAGGGCCAGATGGTTCAGGAGATGGTGTCGAATGGGGAGAACGATGAGTCTGCTTTTTAAGTGATTTGAAAAACCTGTTCATGCGCTTGCAAGATCCTTCCTCAACCCAGCATCTTCTTCTAGCTCGAAAGGAGCAAGAGGACAAACCGCGAGTTAGCTGGCAGGAAAAGGGCGAAAGCTAGAGGGGACACATTACGTGCGCGAGTTCTGACTCTTTGTGTGGAGAGGGTGGTAAACTCCGGGCCTATTATAAGCTCCCCAAAACTTGTGTGTCCAGCCCACTATCAGCCCCTCCACAGAGCTTGCTCTGTCGTCAGCGAGTCAACCCTGCCAGTCCTGCGACCTTGCAGCCGTCCTGGCAAGCCTTAGTAAAGTAGTAGGAAAGAAGTACTTGCGCAGGAAAACTTTCTTATTTTGGATGAGAAGCCCGGGGCTGGCACAAAGATTGCGAACAGGCAACATTGGGTGTTTGCCGCGCCACCTTTCATAACACGCGGCTCATGATGCTGGCGGCGCTGGCGGCTGAAGTGTATGCTGAATAGCTCTTGCGACTGTCTGACATTGCCAGGTAACACCAATGTGTTGCATTTTTACCTGCTCTCTATGGTATAGTCTTATAAGGAAGCAGCAGGATTTGTAGGCACGCCAAGGGGCAATCCCTTTAGGATGTTGAGAGGAGACCCCAGTGCAGAATCCCGATGCTCTGGCAAGGTCTGCAAGCGGTGAATCACTTGCAGCCTATCACGCTGAGCAGGAGATGCCAGTGCCTCCGCTGGCTCCCGTACCACCTCCTCCCTTTCATCCCGTGCGCGTCGCTCGAATACCCCAGTCTACCGATCAGGCAGCAGTGCTACCGCTCGCTTACCAGACCCCCGACCTATCTGCCAGCGATCAGTTACGCTTGATGCAGCAGGCAGGGCATGATTTCGTGTCAGCAGCGAGCGAACGAGAAATCTGGCGGGCGCTCAGTAATTCTCTAAAAGAAGTCTGTCATTTTTCCGCTTGCTCTGTCCTCCTGGTAGACGAGACAGGTAACTATGATCTCGTCGTGATCGCGCGCCACCCATTGAGCCAACGCTTTTTGCAGCAAAATATCGAGCGGCTGGCATTTGAGGTCTTACGCTCTGGACTGCCTCCGGTGAAGCTCCCTCAATTGGCCGAGCGCCAGACCCTTGACGCGCCCGATGAGATCAGCATCGCCGTTCCCCCCCATCAGCCGCTGGCCGAACGTATCGAAGCCTTTATCACCTATCCGCTGATAGGCAAGGGGCGCATGATTGGCATGCTCGGACTGGCCGATGAATGCTGGGGCAGCTTTGGCAAGCAGCACGAGGAGTTCCTGGCTGCTCTCGCTGATTACGCGGCCATAGCACTGGAGAACCTCCGTTTGCGCCAGGCACAACACAATCTCTGGGAGCAGGTCCACCTGGAGCATCAGCGGCTGGTGCGTATTGTTGCTGGCATGGCTGAGGGATTGTTGATCGTAGACGAGGCGGGACAGATTCATACGATGAACCCGATGGCGCGCACTTTGTTGGCACGCGCGGGGCTGGAGGTCAGCGGAGAGTCCATTCCGCTCTCGGCGCTCCTCGGCGCTTCGGAAAACCACTGGCTGGTGGCGCTCGGCCAGGTACTGGAGCAAGCGTGGCGACGCCAGGAAGCAACTCAGGCAGAGGTAATCGCTGGCATCCCCTCAGCATCTGTACCCACCACGCTCAATATCAGCGCCTTCCCCCATCACGATGCCGATGGGCGACTGGTCGGGGCTGTAGCCGTCCTCAATGATATTACCGACCGCAAGCAAATTGAGCAGTGGAAAGATGAATTCCTCTCCAGCGTCTCGCATGAACTGAGGACACCACTCACCCCAATTAAAGGCTATACACAACATCTGTTGCGCCGCGCAGAGCGCCGCCTGGCAGCTTCTGCCAGCGAAGAGGCAGATAGCCATATCAAACAATCGGCGCCTGAAAGTTATGAGCATCGCTGCCTGGGCATCATCCAAAGTGAGGCTGAACACCTTGAGCGTCTGGTGAATAATCTGCTTGATTTTTCATTGATCCAGCGCGGTACTATTCAACTGCACTCCCATGAATTCGATCTGGCTGAACTGGTGAGACAGACCGTACAATCCATCCAGGCATCCGCTGAACAGCATCGCATAACCCTTAACACCTGGGCGCAAGATACACAGATTCTGGCTGATCGTGAGCGCATCCGGGTCATTATCGGGAACCTGATTGACAACGCCATTAAATACTCTCCAAATGGTGGGCCGGTGACAGTGAACGTGCTGGGGGATGAGCATGAACTGGTGGTAGCGGTAAGCGATAAGGGCATCGGCATCCCCCCTGAGCATTTCGATCACCTGTTTGATCGCTTTTCTCATCCCAGCGCCTTGAGTTCTCAACAATATGGCGGCATCGGGGTAAGCCTCTATCTGGCCCAAGCCATTCTGAAGCTGCATGGTGGGCGCATCTGGGCTGAGAGCAATCGGCGCCAGAGCGAGACAGGCGCGATGTTTGCTTTTGCATTGCCAAGGGAAAAAACAGAGGCGCAGGCAGAAGTAGCAAACAGCCAATAAAATCTGGCGCATTTTTTCAGAGATATGCCTGGCCCCTCATTGGAAGAGGGGCCAGGCATATCTCTGTTTTCTCTGGCTGCGGACTGGCGTGTTGAGGATCACGACGGGAAGGTGAGATGGTTTACAGCCATTTCCGCTTCTATCGGTTATCCTAAGAATAGAGATGTGCAGGAAATGTAACCTTCCCTATCACCATTCGTAATTTTTAATAGACAGACCTGGGCGTCTTCTCTGAGCGAGGCGGCGCACAACAGCCCGAATCAGTGGGCAAAGAGGTGCTAGAATGCTTCCAATTGAATCAGTCATCACCCACGACGAAGAGATACAATGCCTGCAAGAACAAGGGTTTTCAGAAGATCAAGTTGCTATCATCCTGCGCTACCGCGATCAATACACCAGCGGTCTTTATAAAGATGAGCCACCGGAGCAGCGTCGCCTGGAATTTATCCGCTGGCTCTACATCAACGGCAAAATCGAAGGCTAGCGGCTCCTGGTGAGCTAGCTCTATTCCCTCTCTTTTGCTTTGCGCCCTCAAGCCGGGCTACCCTTTATCGGGGTAGCCCGGTTGTTCTATGCAAGTAAACTGGCCTGCGAGCGCCTGGGATCAGGTACGGGCTGCGGCTGGCTGGCGCAGCCATTCGATCACTTTCTGGTTAAAGAGAGCCGCCTGCTCGTCGTGTGGCAGCATACGGCTGTCCTCAATGATCTCCACCTGAGCGCGCGGGTTGAGACGCTGAAACGTCTGAACGTCTTCTACTGGCGTGAGTTTAGCCTGCCTCCCCCAGATAAGCAGCGTCGGCTGAATGAGCCGCGCGAAGGACTCCTCAATGTTGCTGTTGAGATAGCCGGTGATAAACCTGATCGTGGCAAAGCGCGCCCCAGGCTGGTGGGCACTGTTATAGTAGTAATCAACCAGGTCACTGGTCACGGCCTCCGGGCGCAGATAGACTTGTTGTGAGAGATAGAAGCGTATGCCAGGGCGCGACACGACAGCGTTATAGATGGACGGGCCAACGATGGGCGCGCGCAAGATCGGATGGAAAGCTCGCTGGGCCAGGGTAGGAGGCTGATTGAGTTCGTACACGCCCGTTGGCTCAATCAGCACCAGGCGCTCAAAGAGGTGGGGGCGGCGGGAAGCTGCCTGGATGATGTGAGCGGCGCTCAGCGAACTGGCCGCAACATGGACGGGGCGCTCGGCGCCTCCTGCTGCTTCACGAATAAAATCAATGAGCAGTTGGATAGAGGTCTGGGCTGTGTAATGAAACCGAGGGCGGCTGGAAAGGCCAAAGCCAAGGAGATCAGGCGCATAGACGCGAAAATGCTCTGAGAGCGCGTCAAAGTTCTTGCGCCACTCAAATGCAGAAGCGCCAGCATGGATGCCATGCGCCAGCACCAATGGCTCGCCCTGTCCTTTGACTTTATAGAAGACATCTCCTTCTGTCCAGGGATAGCGGTGGCTTTCACCGCTCAGCACGCTAAACGTATCATGGGCATTACTATCGATCACGCGGTTGACAACAGCCAGCGTTCCCAGCCCTCCAGCAAGAGCAAGCAGGGCTGTTGTGGCGCCGCCGATTGGAGAACGGCGTTTGGATGGTTTGGTTGCCATAAGGTCTGCTCTCTAGTAATGGTTGGAGCTAACAGATCACACTCTCTCCATCAGAGAACATCACTAGCTGCAAAAACCATACCCGCTGCCTCATTTCCGCGAAGCCCTGGTGTCGGCTAACTCTTCCCTTTGCCATGCTCCGTGATCTCACCAGCCAGCAACCCAACAGCGTGTGGGAGGGCTGGCAAAATCGCCCCCAGGCATTCACGCACCCCTTTAGGGCTGCCAGGAAGATTGATGATGAGGCTTGTTCCGCGCGTACCGGCCACTGCGCGCGAGAGCATGCCAAAAGGTGTATGCTTGAGGCTTTCCAGCCGCATCGCTTCCGCAATGCCTGGCGCCTGGCGCTCCAGCACCGCCAGTGTAGCTTCTGGAGTGAGATCAGAGGGGCCAAGGCCCGTGCCTCCTGTGGTGAGAATCAGCCCGATCTTCTGATCGTCGGCCCACTGCCGCAGCCGCGCCTCAATCATCGAACGGTCATCAGGCACAATTTCATAGGCGACCACCTGGCCGCCAATTTCTGAGACACTTACCAGTTCGCAGATGGCTGCGCCGCTGGTGTCTTCGCGCTCGCCGCGCGCGCCTTTGGTACTAATAGTCAAGATTCCAACGCTAAACATTGCACTCCCTCTTTCATGAATAAGCACTGGCCGCTTGAAGACTTCTCTGAGAGAATCATAGCTCTCGTCGCAAACCCCCGACACTCCAGGGCGAACTCACCCTTCTATACCCTATACCATATGGGCTAGATAGTGCCGCTGGCCTCTTGCCAAGCCGGGATGAATGGGCCATAATAGCAGTAGTTGCAAGGCGTCTGATCCATGCGCAAATGAGGAACGAGGATCAGACGGCGCTTAGCAGCCTGGCCTTGACCACTGGTGGCTCCCTGGCTGAGCCGTAAACCTAGTAAGGGAATCTTTCAATGGAGAGTACGCGCCGCCAGCCAGATCAAGATCAGAGCCAGCTTTCCTCATCATCTGAGCAGGCTCAGAGGCCCGCACCGGAATATATGAAACACATAGAGCGTCGCCCAGGACAATCACAGCCCCCGTCAGTGGGCCAGAGACCTGAATCGGCGCTGGCCGCCCCCAGCGGCCAGGCCAGAAGCATGCCAGGCTATGCTCATGGAAAAACTCGTATCACCATGACCAGCCTTCCTCCACCACCAGCGCCGAGGGGCCTGGCTCGCCTGCTTTCCAAAGTCTTCGGAGGGCCGGTCCAACCGCTTCGCTTTTTCTGGCGGATCGCCAGGTGGCTCTGGTTGGCAGCCGGATTGATCGTCATCGGCGCTGGCGCATTGGACTATCTGATCGAACTCTTTACCGGTAATCTGCCCAGCGTCGCCGAGGCTTTCTTTGATAGTCCAGTGCTGGAAATAGCGTCACGTCATCCCCTGCGCTTCCCCGCCGCTGCCAGCCTGGTCCTGCTCTTGACGGTGTTGTCCTGGGGAGCGGCGCGTGAGCATCGGCGGCGTCTGAATGCGAGAGCCGAGCGTGTGCGCCAGGCCATTCGCGTCGGAATGGGTACCAATCAGGTTGATGAGGAAATGCGCGGGGCGCTGCTGGCTGGGGATTCTTATGGCAATTTCCAACTTGCCACGCAGGTCCACGAGGAAGATCGCACAACTGATGCTGTCTGGCTCTATCAACTCATACTGGAAAAAGAACCCAAGCATTTTGGCGCAAATTACAACCTGGGGCTGATTCACGCCGAGGCGGAACACTTCGATGCCGCCGAAGGGTACTGTCGGACGGCGATCTTGCTCAATTCTGAAAGCGCCGAAGCGCAGGGGCTAACGGCCTATGTTCTCTATCGGCTAGGACTTTTGGAGGAGGCGCAGCGGCGAGCACGGCTGGCAGTGCGAATGGGGTTTTCTTCACAGCTACTGGAATCGCTCATTTTGCCCGGTCTGGGTGTGACCAGTTCGCTGCCAGCGACAGGCGCTGGTAAAGATATGAAGTGGTAGGCTTCGTCATCGCCACAGCAGCCAGGTTCAGCCTAGCTGCTGTGGCGATAGGGAAGACAGAAAAATGCGCCGTGAACACGCTCTCTCAAAGAGCGACTCACGGCGCTGAGTAATAAAGGACCATGAATAAGACCGGGTGATTTCGTCGAGGGGCGCCTAGGCTTCGATGCGGTAGCTGTCGAGGATACTCTCGACCTCAGCAGCAACAATGCACGCCTGTACTTTTTTGCGGGCAATGATCGCTCCATCACCCGTTTCCAAGTCGGCTCCTTCCAGCAGGCCACATGCCCGTTCTATCGCGCCGCTGCCATGTAGAAAGCGGCGATAGCTAGCCGCGTCAAGTGAAAATGCTGAGCAGATTGGGACAACAAAGATACGCTGCATAGCGTACTCCTTCTTCTTACCACTCTGCTCCGAAGTTCTCACCTCCCAGTTCACCCTCGTGGATGCAGGAGTACCACCCTCAGGAGGCAGTTCCTGCACAAAAACCAGGGTGTGTTCAGTTAATCCCATTGAGACCTCAGCGTCTTCTCAATAGCAGCCGTATTGGTGGATACCCTGTCCTGCTAAGAGCAGGCCCAGGATAGCAGAGCAACACCTGCTGCTTCCGGCTGAATAGCAATTGTCACGCTCCTATGCAGAACACTGCCGCCCTGCATAGCGCCTTTGGGTACCTCCAATCGCTGAAACGAGAGAGCTTTTTTTTGGTAACAACAGGGCATTATCGGCTGATAAAAGTCCCCCTCTGTCCTGGCTATTCTGCTTTGCGAGAGGCGCGTATTAATTCGCCTCTCTCCAGAATCCCCTTCTTGAGAACCATTTTGAGTCTTGACTGTTTCCGAGCGAGAGAGTATCCTCTGCACTAGAGCGGAAAGGATGGGTTCCGCATAGTTTTTGAGGAGGTCTGTACAATATGAGGGCAACTGGCATCATTGGCACCGTCCTTGGCCTCATTCTGGCGATCATCGGTGTTTATCTGTTGATCTCTGCTGGTGGCGTTTTCAGCATCATCGTTCTGGTAGTAGGCGTCGTCCTGCTGGTTTTGGGCGCCTTCGCCTACAGGGGAAGCGCCAAAGCAAGAAGCATGGTGTAGAGACCAGGCACGGCAGCGATTGAAGGTTCCTTAAGCAGAGGGCTGCTCGCCACGCGTGGCGAGCAGCCCTCTG